>JALENK010000053.1 GCA_022767515.1 Clostridium sp. | reverse complement strand
GATTTTGATTTGATTGCAAAAAATCAAAAAAATTTATGATAAATCGAAAAAGATGTGGTAAAATACATCTAAATAATGTGTATGGAAGGAGAGAACTATATGGCGTGGTATGATGAAGCAATATTTTATCACATATATCCTTTGGGGCTTACAGGTGCACCAAAGCAAAATACTTATGGGGAGCCTGTACATCGTCTGAATACATTGCTTCCTTGGATTGAACATATTAAGGAAATAGGATGTAATGCAATTTATATTGGTCCGCTTTTTGAGTCAGTTGGACATGGATATGAGACAACAGATTATAAAAAATTAGATACTAGACTTGGAACCAATGAGGATTTGACTAATTTTGTTGCAGAATGTCACAAGCAGGGAATTCGAGTTATATTAGACGGTGTGTTTAATCATACAGGTCGTGATTTTTTTGCATTTCAGGATATAAAGCAGAATAGAGAAAATTCACAATATAAAGATTGGTATTGTGATGTAAATTTTTGTGGAAATAATTCTTACAATGACGGATTTTCTTATGCAAACTGGGGTGGATATGATCTTTTAGTAAAGCTAAATCAAAGAAATCCTGCGGTTAAGGAATATATTTGTGATGTCGTGAGATTTTGGGTTAGTGAGTTTGATATTGATGGAATTCGTCTGGATGCTGCTGATGTAATGGATTTTGAATATATGAAAGCTTTAAGAAATGTAGCTAATGAAGTGAAACAGGATTTTTGGCTTATGGGCGAGGTGATTCATGGGGATTACTCAAGATGGGCCAACGACGGAACACTTCATTCAGTTACTAATTATATGCTTCATAAAGCGTTGTATTCTGCGCACAATGACCATAATTATTTTGAGGTGGCTCATACTATTAAATATGTTAACGACATGGTTGGAAACAATCTGAAATTATATACATTTGTTGATAATCATGATGTGGAACGTATATATACGAAGTTGAACAATAAAGCACATTTTGCACCTGTTCATGTGATGCTCTACACATTGCCTGGAATACCGTCTATTTATTATGGCTCAGAGTTTGGAATTGAGGGACGCAAGGGAGGTAACTCAGATGATTCATTAAGACCGGCTTTGAATTATGATGATTATAAAGATGCAATACATACTAATCCATGTACGCAGTTAATTGCGACTCTTGGAAAATTACGTCAGAATATCAAAGCTCTTTGTTATGGCGATTATAAGCAGTTGGAATTGCAAAATAAATATTTTGCGTATGCAAGAATTTGGGATGGGAAATATGTTATTACGACTGTGAATAATGGGGATAATGAAGTATGTATGAATCTAGAAGCAGGGACAATGACACAAGCGCAAAAATATATTGGAGTATTGACAGGTAGAAAAGTAACCGTAAATAATGGAAGAATTGAAGTGAATGTTCCTGCAAATTCAGGAGAAATATGGATTCCGGAAGAACTTATGAGCGAAAGTTTTGCACCTCTAAAGATGGAGGAAATTGTTGCCCCAGTGAAGGTTGAAACTCCAGTGAATGAGGTTGCCTCGGTGAAGATTGAGACTCCAGTGAAGGAGGAACTTCCTCATAGTGAGACTGATAATAGCATAGAAAGTTCTACGGACAATGTTATCATTGACAGGTCTAAATCTTATGAAGATATGACAGTGGCAGAGCTACAGGAGGCAATACTAGAAAAAATGAGAAGCAATGGAGATGTAACAGACTATATGTTAAAAACTGTCAGAGAAAATACTCATCATGAGTCGCTGGTGAATTGGGTCAAGAGTTTTAGATAATGTACAAATTTCAGGGTTTTTCAAAGATTTATTATCCCACAAACCTTGTGTTTGTGGGATTTCTTTTTATATCTACAACTAACAAATTTCTAAATCATTATTACTTCCTACAGTAATGGTGGATCTATGTCAATACCTTAGACACAAAAAGTTGAACTTTTTCTCCCCACTTAATAAGCAAGGAGAAATCGATTTAAGCTGCAAGAGCCTCATCTTTAACCTGCTGTGGTGTCTTGTAACCAAGGGCACTATGATGCCTTTTGCGGTTGTAAAATGACTCTATATATTCAAAGAGTGCTGTTTTTGCCTCCTCAAATGTTTGGTATACAGTTGTATAGACTTCTTTTTTTTCAGTACGAAATTAAAAGATTCTATACAGCCATTCTTAACAGCTTGTGTAGCTAGTTCAGCTGTGATGTTTTTACCATATTAAAGCCAATATTGATGAGTGGACAACATTTGTTGATTATAGAGAAGAGGATTGGAATGAAAAGAGAAAAGTACTTGAAAGTAGATTAGAACGATTGAAAGAATTAATATCAGAAAAAGAGGGTTATTTTGGAGATGATAGAACTTTTTTGTAAGGAAAAGTGTATTATTTGAAATTATATTGGAAGTATGTATAGATAATAGTTTACATAAAAGTTACAATATTCAGAATAAAAAATATATATATTATTTGTCGGATGGTGTATAATTATATAGGGGTAGAAGAATAAATTGTTTGGAGGTACTAATATGGTTGGGATAAAAAAGGATATACAGAATTTGATTGGATATTTACATAGTTGCAGGATGGGAGAGGATATTGAAAGACCTGTAATGGGAACTAAGGAACTTGATAAGCTGGTGGAAGAGATAGATATTTTGCTCAGAAATAGTGGGCGTACTAAAGTTTCTTCAATGAACCTTATGGAAACAGCAAGTACGTTATCAAACTTAGATGTGGGGATTTCACATATTGCTAGTAGATTAAAACATTTCGCAGTTGAAATGACAGAACTTAGTGAATCTAATCTAGCAGTAGTGGAAGAGACTAATGCAACGATGAATGAGGTAAATAATAATATTGAGCAGACTACACAAACATTAGGTAATTTGGCGCAAGGGTCTTATTATTTAGAGAAGCAAAATAATGAAAGCAATAAGCTGTTGAATGATGTAGATGTTCTTAAAGAAAATTTGTATCATGATACTAATGAGCTCAAAGACAAAATGTCACAACTAGTTGAACTTGTCAAGGGGATTGAGATTATTGTGGAAAGTGTTGGAAATATTGCTTCACAGACTAATCTTCTTGCGTTAAATGCATCTATTGAAGCTGCAAGGGCAGGAGAGCATGGAAAAGGCTTTGCAGTAGTAGCAGAAGAGGTTCGTCAGTTAGCTGATAGTACGAAGTGTGAACTTACTAACATGAAAGATTTTGTTGGTAAAATATATGAAGCGTCTGAACATGGAAAAGATAGCATGAAACGTGCAATAGAATCTGTTAACCAAATGAGTGGAAAAATTGAACAGGTCGGCAAAACAGTTGGAGAAAATATTGAAATGTTGGATAGAGTAATTAGTAGCGTGGATGAAATAAATGCAAGTATGCAAGCAATTCGTTATGCTACAAGCGAAGTTAATACTGCTATGGAACAGTGTAGTAATGATGCAGAACACCTTACAAATCTTACTCATATTATAGGGCAGTCTGCAGATGACAGTGTTGCATTTGTAGACAAAATGAAAGAGATTGATGAAAAGGTATCTGATGTTACAACAGAGTTGTACAAAGGTGTGGATGATGGAATTGTAATGATTTCAAATGAAGAATTTGATGATATTATTAAAAAGGCTAAAACAGCACATACAAACTGGATAAAAACAGCAGATCAGATGGTTAAGGATATGAAGATAAGACCATTACAGTTAAATTGTCGTAAATGTGCATTTGGGCATTATTATTATGCAGTTCCTGTAAAGAATCCTATAATAGCAAACGAATGGAGCAAAATTGATAAGCTTCATGCAAATTTTCATGAAAAAGGAAAGTCTGTTATATCTGCAATCTGGAATGGTAATGAGAAAGATGCAAAAGAATATATGGACGAAATTAAAGCTGACTCAGATCAACTGATGAAAATCCTAAATTATACATCCGAAGCAGTAGAGAAGTTAACGAGTGAAGGAAAAAGTATTTTTGACATATAGAATAGATTAAGATTAAATAAAAGAGATGTTTTTCAAATAAATTCTGTTTGAAAAACATTTCTTTTATTAATATTTGTAATTAGGAGGAGAAGAAATAAATGAATCACGATTTGTGCGTAAAAATGGATGAAGGAATTCTTAATATTCGTGTTGGAGCTATTATAATGAAGGGTGATAAATTTCTTATGGTGGAAAATGACCGTTTTGACCATATGTATTCTGTTGGTGGTAGAATAAAATTTGGTGAGACTGCTGAAGAAGCTGTGGTGCGTGAGGTATTTGAGGAAACAGGTGTAAAAATGGAAATTGATAGACTTGGATTTATCCATGAGAATTTTTTTCCTGGAGACTCACTTGTAAAGAAAGGAAATATTGTTCATGAGATTTCTTTCTTTTTCTATATGAAAGTTCCTGAAAATTTTGAACCTGTATGCAATAGTTTTTCAGAAGACGGAAATAAGGAACATTTAGTATGGATTAGAGCAGATCATCCTAAGAAATACTACCCTGATTTTTTTAAGACGGAACTTGCTAGTCCCTCTAATGAAGTTAAACATTATGTAACTAATAATGTGTAGGAGTAAATTATTTTTTTTGATATAGTTTCTTAAGTTTTAGAAAAAATAAAAGATGAAGAGGTAAATGATATGGAAAAACATCCAATACCACCATTTTATACTAAAGAATCTAAGATATTAATTTTAGGTTCTTTTCCGTCAGTCAAATCAAGAGAAATGAAGTTCTATTATGGTCACCCACAGAATCGTTTTTGGAAGGTGATTTCAGAAGTATTTAAATCGGAAGTTCCAAAGACTATTAAGGAGAAGAAGGAATTTTTAGCAAAGCATAATATTGCTCTTTGGGATGTGATTTCATCATGTGATATAAAAGGCTCATCAGATAGCAGTATATGCAATGTTATAGTTAATGATATATTTCAAATAGTTAATAATTCATCTATTGAAAAAATATTCGTTAATGGTGGTAAGGCATATGATTTATTTAAAAAGTATTTTGATTTTGATAAATTACCAACAGTTATTAAATTGCCATCCACAAGTCCTGCGAATGCAAGATGGACATTAGAAAAGCTAATAGATGAATGGAGTAAACTTAATATGTAGTAAATAAAGAAATTTCTATTTTGAATATTATACAAGGAGTAAAGAATATGAAAAAGTTAGCAGTTTTATTTCCGGGAATTGGATACCACGTGGATAAACCTTTATTATATTATGGAGCAAAGCTTGCAAAACAGTATGATTTTGAAATAGTAGAAGTAAAGTATGGAGAATTTCCTGAAAATATACAGGGTTCAAAGGAAAAAATACAAGAAGCAGTTTGGCGAGGTATTATTTTTGCAGAAAATAGTCTTAAGGAAGTTAGGTTTGAAAAATATGATGAAGTTGTATTTATTTCAAAGAGTATTGGTACTGCTATAGCGGTAGAGTTTGCAAAAAAATATGCTATATTAGCTAAGCAAATAATGTATACACCATTAGTAGAAACATTTAATTGTGAGAGTTTAGTTGGAATAGTTATTCATGGTACAAATGACCCATGGGCAGAAACGACAAGGATTGAAAATGAGTGTCGTAGGTTAAACTTGCCATTATTATTAATTCCAAATTCAAATCATTCATTAGAGTTAGGTAATGTAATTGAGGATATTAAAAATTTGAATAAGATTATGGAATTTACAGAAAAATATTTATGTTAATCTTTAAGATAATGTGATAATATGTTTTAGGTGCAATAATACTTATTAAGAAAAGAGAGTAAACATGGATAAAGAAAAAATTTTAAAAAAATCACTTGTGGTAGCAGGACTTGCTATGATTTGTACTTTTTTATGGGGAAGTGCTTTTCCTTGTATTAAGATTGGATATACTCTTTTTAATATAGAGTCATCACAAACATGGTCACAGGTATTGTTTGCAGGATTTAGGTTTTTAGGTGCAGGATTATTAACTATAATTATTGGAAGCCTAATAAATAAAAAGCTAATAAAGCCAAGTAAGAAATCTATTCCTAAGGTAATAAAGCTTTCAACATTTCAAACAATACTTCAATACATATTTTTCTATTGTGGATTAGCAAGGACTACTGGAGTTAAGTCTTCAATAATTGAGGGGGCAAACACTTTTGTGGCAATACTGATTTCATGCTTGATTTTTAAGTATGAAAAATTTAATATGAAAAAATTAATAGGATGCATATTAGGGTTTGCAGGCGTTGTTTTAGTAAATGTAACTTCAAGCGGTATTGATATGAATATGAAATTAACAGGAGAAGGATTTATTTTATTATCTGTAATTGCTTATGGAATATCATCCACAATGATTAAAAGCTATTCAAAAGATGAAAATCCAGTAATGCTTAGTGGTTATCAATTCATATTTGGTGGTCTATTTATGATTATATTCTCATTTATTATGGGAGGTAGAATAAATACAGTTTCGATAGAGGGTATATTGATGCTTATATATTTAGCCTTTGTATCAGGTATTGCATATACACTATGGGGAATTTTATTAAAGTATAATCCCATCTCAAAGGTTGCTGTATATGGCTGTATGACACCTGTGTTTGGAGTAGTTTTATCAGCTTGGTGGCTTCAAGAGACAGGGCAGGATTTGGGAATAAAGGCGATAATTGCATTAATATTAGTATGTCTTGGTATTTTAGTTGTAAATTCAAAAAATAAAGAGTTATAACACCTCATTTTTATGGTGATTATAAGGAGAGTGAATGATGGATAATGAATTTAAGGTAGGGCTTAGAGATGGAATTCCTATTGCTCTTGGGTATTTGGCTGTGAGCTTTGGTGTTGGAATAATGGTTGTTGCAAGTGGTCTTACTGCATTTGAAGGAGGAGTTATAAGTCTTTCAAATGTTACAAGTGCAGGAGAGTTTGCAGGTCTTAAGATAATTGCAGCTTCGGGAACAATTTTAGAATTAATACTGACACAGGTCATTATTAATTTGAGATATGCATTAATGAGCTTGTCTTTATCACAAAAGTTGTCTAAGGAAGTTACATTATGGCAGAGATTTGTTATTGCTTTTGCAAATACTGATGAAATATTTGCAGTTGCAATTGCACATAATAAAAGTCTTACTTTTAGGTATATGATAGGACTTCAGCTTTTACCTATTATTGGTTGGACAAGCGGTACTGTTTTAGGTGCAATATGTGGTAATATTATGCCATTATCATTAAGAGTAGCAACAGGAGTGGCGCTTTATGCGATGTTTATAGCAATTGTTATACCAGTTGCAAGGAAGACAAAATCAGTATGTATTGTGGCAAGTATAGCTATTTTACTTAGCTGTATAATGTATTATATACCTATATTCTCTTGTATTTCTGAAGGAGTTCAGATAATAATTTGTACAGTAGTCTCAGCAGGAATTGGAGCCATTTTATTTCCTATTGAGCAGAGTGAAGAGGAGGCAGAATAATGACGTATATTTATATACTTACTATGGCTGTGGTTACATATTTAATCAGAATGATTCCTCTTACAGTATTTCAAAAAAAGATTACAAACCGTTATATAAAGTCATTTTTATATTATGTTCCATATGCATGTCTTATGGCAATGACATTTCCAGTAATGTTTTATGCTACGAGCAGTATATATAGTGCAATAGCAGGTGTAGTTGTTGCAGTTATTTTAGCATTTTTTAATAGAAGTTTAGTAACAGTGGCTGCATTTGCTTGTGTTACAGTTTTTGTAGTTGAAAATATAATATTATAAAAAAATAATCCTCCAAAGTTTATTGGGGGATTATTTTTATTACACATTTTATTTACATCTTCATCATAGTGAGATAGTGCTTCAATTTCTTCATGAACATCTTTAGTGATATCTGATATAGAAATCGCATAGTCAATAGTAGAATTTAAGTATTCAGGCAGTTCACTTGAGGAGTTTATAGTTTTTATATTATCAATAAATATATTATAAACTTCATGAAAAAATTGCTCCATTGATTCAATAAAAATAGCTTTCTTATCTGTAAAATATCTATATACAATGCCAGTTGAAACACCAGCTTCTTTAGCTATTTCAGCGGTATTAGTTTTGTAGTAGCCTTTTTGTTTAAATAATTTAAAGCCAGCTTCTAATATTTTTTCTCTTTTCAATAGAACGTTGTTGTTTTGGATTTACAACATCATTTGCCATAATAATTCCTGATTTTAACTCTCTTATTACAATTAAGTATGATGATATATGTCAGTATAAAAATAAGTATATATTAGATGAAACTATAACAGAAAAACAAGAACAAAATATACTAGATAGAACACTTGGTGAACAAGCAATGGAAAATGCTATTGAAATAAAGTCAAAAGATGGAATAGCAATCAGCTTAAAGATAGCAGAAAAATTAAATGTAGATATTAATGACAAAGTAAAATGGCATATTTACGGTGATGGTAAATGGTATGAATCAGAGATAACTGATATTTATAGAGATCCGGCAGAGCAGGGTGTAATTGTAAGTATGAGGGAACTAGAGAAAATAGAAATGCCATTTAAGACATCATATATATTGTCAAACGAAGAAAAAATAACAGGATTAGATGGTGTTAAGACTATTGAAAATATAGAACAGAGTAAGGAGAATATAACTACTATGTTAGAATCAATGTATTTATTAATAGGTGTTGTATGTGTTCTTGCTGGAGTTTTAGCAATAGTTGTACTTTATAATTTGGGAGTATTATCTTTTTCAGAGAAGGAAAGAGAACTTGCAACATTGAAGGTGTAGAATAGTAAATTCTAGCTATCACCATTAGAGTAAAATCTATGGTGATAGCTTTTTATATGTTATAATTAATAGTATAGTAAAGGAGAGAGAATAGATGAGTTTTATAGATGTAAAGGATTTAAATAAGATATATAAAGTAGGAGAAGTAGAGATAAAAGCATTGTTTAATACTAGTTTTTCTATTGAAGAGGGAGAATTGGTTGTTATATTAGGACCAAGTGGAGCAGGAAAAACAACATGTCTTAATATACTTGGTGGCATGGATAAACCTACTTCTGGAGAGGTTATTATTGCCGGTAATAATATAAGTGATTATTCAGAGAAAAGATTGATAAAGTATAGACGAACAGAGATTGGATTTGTATTTCAATTTTATAATTTAATTCAAAATCTTACTGCGATAGAGAATGTTGAACTTGCTATACAATTATGTAAGAATTATTTAGATGTAGAAGAAGTTATTGATAAAGTTGGACTAAAAGACAGAAAGGATAATTTTCCTTCACAACTATCTGGAGGAGAACAACAAAGAGTTGCTATTGCAAGAGCTATTGCTAAAAATCCTAAAATATTGTTATGTGATGAACCAACAGGAGCTTTAGATTATAAGACTGGAAAACAGATTTTAAAATTGTTACAAGATACATGCAGAAATGAGAAGATGACAGTAATAATAATTACTCATAATGCAGCACTTGCACCAATGGCAGATAAGGTTATTAGATTTAAAAATGGTTCAGTTGAAAAAATTGAGATTAATAATAATCCTGAATCAATAGAAAATATAGAATGGTAGAAATAGGGTATGGGTATGAAGAATCGAATAGTAACAACAAGTATTAGAGAGATAAAGACATCATTTAAGAGGTTTTTGTCATTAATTATAATAAGTTTTTTGGGAGTGGCAGTTTTTGTTGGAATAAATTCAGCTCCAATAAATATGATAGAATCTTTGGATAATTATTTAGATGAAAAAGATGCTTATGATATAAAGATTACTTCAAATAAAGGGATTACAGATAAAAGCATATCTGAAATAAAATATGAGGATATAGATAATATTGAAGGAAGTAAAACTTTGGATTTTGAAGTTGATGCGAAGGAAACCTCGTATGTTGTAAGAGTTCATAGCTATAATAAGCAGTCAGTGAATAAGTTAAAATTAATAGATGGAAACTTGCCTAAGGCTGATGATGAAATTGTAGTAGAAGATATGCTTCTAAAAAAAGAAAATTTAAATATAGGTGATTATATAACTTTAAAGGATGAAAAATCTATTTTAAATAATAAAAAACTTAAAATAGTTGGTACTGTTGAAAGTGCATTATATTTCTCATATCAAGAGAATAATCAAAAAATATCTTCTACGAATATTGGTACAGGGATAGTTAAATATTTTATTTATACACCAGAAGATAATATAAAAATTAATTTTTATACTGAAGCTTATATTACAGTTAAAGATGCTAAAAATCTGTTAACCGATTCAGAAGAATATAATGAAAAAATTGATAAGGTAAAAGATGAATTGTCAAGTGATGGATTTATTGTAACAGATAGAAGAGATGATTCTACATATAGTAATTTTATTGATAGTTGTAATAGCATACGAGACTTATCTAAACTATTTCCAGTAGTATTTTTTATAATATCTATTTTTATAAGTTTAGTTACTATGTCTAGAATGGCAGAGGCTAATAGAGGAGAAATTGGAGCTTTAAAAAGTCTTGGTTTTAGTAATAGTCATATTTTATTCAAATATATTTTATATGCTTCTGTTGCGACGATAACAGGTGGAATAATTGGAGCAGTTGTAGGGTTAATAACTATTCCAAGTATAATTTGGAATATATATAAGATATTATTTACTATTCCTAATTATGTAGTAAAAGTTGAATATATATATATTATTGAGGGTATACTAATATCATTTGTTTGCATTTGTGGAACAACAATAATAACAGTAATTAAAAATACAAGAATAAATACAGCAGAATTATTGAGACCTAAAGCACCTAAAAATGGTAAAAGAGTATGGTTAGAGTATATTACTTTTATATGGAAAAGAATTAGTTTTTCACATAAAGTTACAATAAGAAATATGTTCAGGTATAAAGTTAGGGCATTTATGACAATAATAGGTGTTGCTGGATGTACAGCACTTTTATTATCTGGATTTGGACTTAGAGGTTCTGTAAAGAATATTCCTAATTATCAATATAGAGAAGTTTTTCAATATAATGATATGGTTTATATTAATCCTAGTATGCTTAAGGAACCGATAAAAGATGTCTTTGCAGATAAAGATATAAAAAAATATTTATTAAATTATTCTAGAAATATAAATATGAATAAAGATGGAATTAAATCAGATATGAATTTAATGGTTCCGGATAATATAGATAATTTTAGTGAAATATTTAAATTAAAGGACATAAAGACAAATGAAGAACTTGATTTAAAAGACAATGAAGCAATAGTAACCAGTAAATTTGCAGATATATACAATTTAAAAGTAGGAGATAGCTTTACATTTACTGATGACGATGGAAAAGAATATACTATGGTTATAGGTGGTATATGTAAGCATTATGTTAATCACTATGTTTTTATTAATAAAGCTACTTGGGAAAAAATGAGTGGAAATTATATTTATAATACTGCTTTCTTAAAAACATCTGCTTTATCAAGTGAGGAAAATCAAGAATTAGCATCAAAATTATTAGAACATGATGGAATATTACAGGTAGATATAATGGATACAATAACAGAAAATATTGAAAATATGTTAAATTCTTTGAATTCTGTAGTTATTATTCTAATTCTGTTTTCAGCAGCTCTATCATTTGTTGTTATGTATAATTTATCCAATATTAATATTGTAGAAAGAAAAAGAGAGATTGCTACTCTTAAAGTTTTAGGTTTTTATAATTCTGAAGTTGATAATTATATTATAAAAGAAAATATAATCTTAACTTTAATAGGAATTATTTTAGGGCTTTTTGGAGGATATTATTTTACAGAGGTTTTAATTTCTACAGTGGAGATGGAAAGACTTAGATTTATATATGATATATCATGGCAAAGTTATTTGGTATCTGGAGT
>JALENK010000034.1 GCA_022767515.1 Clostridium sp. | reverse complement strand
CTCTTCATTTAAATATTTTTTTATTTTTTCTATTAGTTCCAAATCATTAATGTTCTTTTCCAATAAATCATATAGCTTCTGTAAATTTATTGTTCCATAATAATTTTCAATATCTAGCTTCATAAAATACCTATAACTATCTATATTCCTTTTTATCTTATTTATAGCCATTTTTACAGATTTGCCTTTTCTAAAAGAGTAAACGTTATCATTGATTGTGAGATATTTTTCAATCTCATCCTTAGCCTCCTTTCTAAGTAGCTTTTCTCTATCATCTAATAATAAAATTTTACGTTTTTTGTTATTTTTTATTATTTCAATTGATTTCATATAACCACCACCTAAAATTTAAATGCAGTTTTCAAAAAACTTTTCATAGGTCTTTTGGCTAGATGTATCTAATATTATTAAATTTTTCCTACATCTTGTTAAGGCTGTGTATATAAGCTCTGAATTATTCCCCCTCTCATTATCTGTAATAACTAAGATAACAGTATCTTCTTGCCAGCCCTTAAATGAATGAATAGTTGAAAATTTAAGTCCTTTTCCATCATCAAAATTATATTTTTTACTCCTTCTTACTTCATAAAGGCTTTCTTCTACATTCATACTAGTTTGTATTATTTTCCCATATTCCTCAGAAGTTTCAAAAGTTAATATATGTCTTAATTTATTATCTCTTAATTTATATTCAACATCTCTTAGCATTTCTATTTTATCACTTAATATTATTGATTTATTAATATTAATATTAGGATTAGACAATATCTCTGATATTTTGAAAGAGATATTATAAATATTTTGGCATGGAATATATTCTATTAATTGATTTAATCCAAAGAAATCCTCTTGCACAGTATCAAATGAATCAATACTATATTTTGAACGCAAGAATTTCTCCTGAAATTGTAGTGCAATATAAACAAGCTTTCCCATAGCCCTGTGGTTTTCTAAAATTGTATTCCATCTTCCTTTTATATTAGTTTTAACTGTATTATCACTTTCCAATTTTCTAGAATAAATATTTTGCTTTTCATCTCCAAAAACCACATATTCACCATTACTTGCTAAAAAATTATTAGCTATAATATTTTGCCATTCTATCTCATAATCCTGTATCTCATCAATGAAGATTCCATCATATTTTTCTTCTTCCCTTATATTAATATCAGAAAAAGCTTTTTCATTTCTAAAATCAGATTTAGGTATATTATATTGATTAGCTTTATTAAAAATAAACTTATGATAATGATTTATTTCTATATTATTTAAGCTTTCTTCATCTATTAATCTAGAAATATGCTTAGAAATATATTTTCTTAGGGTTATATTAAAAGTAAAAATTAATACCTTAGGTCTTAATTTACCCTCTTCTCTCATTCTCTTTATATGATTAATTACCCTATTAGCTAAAATTAATGTCTTTCCACTTCCTGCAAAACCTTTAATCTTAAATCTACCTGACTTACTCTTAGCTAACTCCGTTTGCCTTGAGCTTAAAATAAACCTCTCCTCCTCTTCATCTTTAAATTTTAAAAATTTTCCTTCAAGTTTTTGCCTTGCTTCCTCAAATATTTCATTAGTAAAATATTTACCACAATATTCAAACCTATCCTTTATATTTTTTATCAAATCGTCTAACTTATCCATTCCAAAAATTAATATATATTTTGTAGGTTTAAAAAATTTTTGGATTTTACTTTGAGTTGCCTTTGTAAAAAGTATACCTGTTGAAACTAAAGAAAAATTAGCCATATTATTAATCTTTGCCCTTAGTAAACTGGAAATATGATATGAATACATATTGCATTTTTGTTCATTCACCTTATCCATAGGCAATTTCATCCTTTTCCCATCTTTTAAATTTATAACCTTCTCATCAAAATTCACATTACTTATTTCCTCTATATTAACGTAACTTAAATTTATTATATAAAGCCCTCCACCTTTTTTAAGCACAACAATATCTGGCATCTCACCATTTAAGAAGGGCTTATAATAAACATAATACTCATCACTTAATTTATTTTTTAAAGTATTTAATATGTATTTAACATCCTCCTTTATATCTACATTTTTGTTTAACCTTATTGTTGCCATAAAAATCACCTCTAATTCTAATTTAATTATTAATTAAAAGCCTTACTATTTAGTAAACATAACAATAAAATTTATTAAATTTATTACAACTATAATACTTGATAATACTTTATTTTCTTTTTGAAGCTTGTCCAATTTTTCATTAATTTTTAGCATTAAATTATTTTCAATATTTTTTTCAACATCATAAATATCTTGACTTATAGTTTCCTCTAAACATTTTATTCTTTCTTTACTTTCTTCCTTTAAATTCCTTATCCTTTCTTCATCTTCTGAGTTTAAATCTTCCTTTAAATTCCTTATTC
>JALENK010000012.1 GCA_022767515.1 Clostridium sp. | reverse complement strand
AAAGAAGAAACAGTAATAAAAAATGATAAAATAAATAATGAAATAACTGATAAAATAAGAAGTTTATCTAATGAAGCAAGTGGATGGGGCCCAGGAACTGATTTTGACAAAGATAACAGACCACAGGGAGCTATTGCCTTTCAAGATAAATATGGCAAGTATAATGCTGATTTTATTGCTAAAAATACAAAAAAAATATATTTAACTTTTGATGAAGGATATGAAAATGGATATACATCAAAGATACTTGATATACTAAAGGAAAAGAATGTTAAGGCTGTATTTTTTGTTACAGAACCATATGCTAAGACACAGGGAGACCTAATTAAAAGAATGGTAGCTGAAGGGCATGTTGTTGGTTCTCATAGTGTTACTCATCCAGATAAAGGTATGCCGTCATTATCTTTAGAACAACAAAGAAATGAGATGCAGGAATTACATAAGTATATTAAAGATAATTTTAATTATGATATGTATTTGTTTAGATATCCATGTGGTATTTTTAGTGAGCAATCACTAGCACTTATGCAAGATTTAGGTTATAGAAGTGTATTTTGGAGTTTTGCTTATGCAGATTGGGACCCTAATAATCAGCCAAATGAAACAGAAGCATTAAATAAAATAACTAGTAGATTGCATAATGGGGCAATTTATTTGTTACATGCAGTATCCAAAACAAACACAAATATATTAGGACAATTTATAGATAATGCACGTAGTAAGGGATTTGAATTTGATAAATATACAATATAATAATTTTAACAATAAAAAAATGCTAAAACTTATGGCTTAAGTTTTAGCATTTTTGTTGTTAAAGTTACTATTTAATTCTTCAATAAGATAAATAATACCATCAGATATACAATCAGCTAACTGCATTACTGTATATAATTTTGTGTTTTGAAGTACAATAAAGCTAGAACCCTTAAAAACATTAACTATTCCAGTTATACTTATATGACCAATTATAGGTAGGTCTTTATTTAGTGCACTTCCTGGTGCAAGTGGTGCATAATCAATATATATTTTACCTATATTATGATAATTACCAAGAGAAGCATCTATTGAAACTATAAATGGATTAGAGTAAACTTCATTTAGCTTAGATATAACACTTGATAAGTTTAGAGCGTTAACAGGGTGTTCTAAGGAGCCATAAATATGAAAATATGGACAATTGATATTTTGAAGCTTATATCCAATTAAAGGACCCAATGAGTCACCAGTTGCTCTATCGCTGCCAATACATAGAAAAATAATATGTCTTTTAGACTTTAAAATTGGTAATAATTTAGTATATAAATAATCTTTTATTTCAATATAAGCATTTGGAATATTAGAATCAGTACAAAAGCTATTCATAATAACACTCCCTTATATAATACTATTATTATTATAAACAGCTTTTAGAAGATTATTCACATTAGTGGTTTGTATGGTGTCTAAAACTTAATTATCTAATTCTAGTAATAGATGAGGGAAAATTTCAATACTTCGCTTTAAAATGCCTTGCATATATGCAATTGCAATTCCATAGTTAGTTATAGGAATATTTTGGTCTGTAGCACATTTTTGTCTGTATTTAATTTCTCGTTCATTTAGCATACAACCACCACAATGAATTATTAATTTATATTTAGTAAGTTCCTCTGGGAAGTCTCTGCCTGATGAAAATTCAAAATTAAGATGTTTGCCTGTATAATTTTCTAACCAGCGAGGTATTTTTACACTTCCAATATCATCACATTGGCGGTGATGAGTGCATCCTTCAGATATAAGGATGGTATCATTATCTTGTAATTTATCTATAATAGCTACGCCTTTTACAGCAGTATCTAAAAGTCCTTTGTGTCTAGCAAAAAGAATTGAGAAGGATGTTAAAGGAATATCTTTAGGGGTATCATTAGCGACCTTAGAAAAGACTTGACTATCTGTAATGACAAGGCTAGGCTTTTTACCTAAAGCTTTTAAAGTATCTTTTAATTCAAATTCTTTGACTACAATAGCAGTAGCATTCGCATCTAAAATATCTCTAATGGTTTGTTGTTGAGGTAAAATTAAACGTCCTTTTGGAGCAGCTTTATCAATTGGAACAACAAGCACTATAAAGTCAGAAGGCTTGATTAAGTCTCCAACAATCTTTAGTTTATCCTTATCTGAGGGTGCTAGTGAAGCTATTTTTTCCTTTAAAGCCTCAATATTTGTATTATTAGTAGCACTAACGTAAATTTCATTTGAATTAGCTTTACAATCACTATCTAGTAAATCACATTTGTTATAAACAACTAAATAATTTAGATTTTTAGCTTTAAAAAGGGCTATTAATTCTTCATCAACCTCAGTTTTGCCGTATGTGGAGTCTACAATCAATATTGCAATATCTACCTTATTTAATACTTGCTTTGTTCTTTTTATTCTTAATTCACCAAGAGTACCCTCATCATCTATTCCAGGGGTATCTATTATTGTTACAGGTCCCATTGGTAGAAGCTCCATAGCCTTATAAACGGGGTCGGTAGTTGTTCCCTTTATATCAGAAACAACAGATAATTCTTGATTTGTAATAGCATTGACAATACTAGATTTACCAGCATTTCTTTTACCAAAAAAGCCTATATGTATTCTGTCTGCATTAGGGGTATCATTTAATCCCATATGAATATCACTCCTTTAAATTTATTATTATTTATTAAAAATTATATCAATTATATGATTTATATGCAATTCACAAAGCATATTCAATTTTTAATATAAAATTTTTAATTTTTAGTTTCCTCACTTTTTTATTTGACTTTCTTTGACTTTTAAAATGGAATTAAATTATTTTTTAGGGTTATTTATACTATATATACAAAAAAATAAATATAAAATAATAAATGTAATAAATTACAAAAATAAACATTATAAAGTTGGAAATAATATAATAGTATATATTTTTTTATTGAGAAAGTAGTTATAGTCTAAACCTATAACTACTTATAGAAAAAACCATATTTACAATAACAAGAGTTAATGATAAGATAAGTGCATAACCTAGTTAACCGATAGGAATAATCAAATTGAAATAAATATTAAAATAACGGAGGGAACAAAAATGAGTAAAAAAAGATATGAAGAAAGAAATTTAAAATTTGAAACATTACAATTACATGTAGGACAGGAACAACCAGATCCAGTAACTGATGCAAGAGCAGTACCAATATACCAAACATCATCATATGTATTTAAGAATAGTGCACATGCAGCAGCAAGATTTGGATTAACAGATGCAGGAAATATATATGGAAGATTAACTAATCCAACAGAAGATGTATTTGAAAGAAGAATAGCAGCACTTGAAGGTGGAGTAGCAGCACTTGCAGTTGCATCAGGAGCAGCAGCAATATCATATACAATACAAAATTTAGCACAAAATGGTGATCATATAGTTGCAGCAAAGAATATATATGGAGGAAGCTATAACTTACTTGCACATACACTTCCAAACTACGGGATAACAACAACATTTGTAGATCCATTTAATATTGAAGAAGTAAAAAATGCAATTAAGGATAATACAAAAGCATTATATATAGAAACTTTAGGAAATCCAAATTCAGATGTAGTAGATATAGAAGGGTTAGCTAAAATAGCACATGAAAATAAGATACCATTAGTTGTAGATAATACTTTTGCAACACCTTATTTAGTAAGACCTATAGAATATGGGGCTGATATAGTAGTACATTCTGCTACAAAATTCATAGGAGGACATGGAACAACAATTGGAGGAGTTATAATAGATAGTGGAAAGTTTGATTGGGAAGCAAGTGGAAAATTTCCATCACTTACAGAACCAAATCCAAGTTATCATGGAATAAGCTTTACAAAAGCAGTAGGAGCAGCAGCATTTGTAACTAAGATTAGAGCAATATTATTAAGAGATACAGGAGCAACAATTTCACCAATACATTCATTTATTTTCTTACAAGGACTAGAAACATTATCATTGAGAGTGGAAAGACACGTAGAAAATGCTTTAAAGGTTGTTGAATACTTAAATAATCATCCACAAGTTGAAAAGGTAAATCATCCATTTGTTTCAAATGATCCAGTACAAAAAGAATTATATAAGAAGTATTTCCCAAATGGTGGAGGGTCAATATTTACATTTGAAATCAAGGGAGATGCTGAAAAAGCAAAAGAATTTATTGATAACTTAGAGTTATTCTCATTATTAGCCAATGTTGCAGATGTTAAATCGCTTGTAATACACCCAGCATCAACAACACATTCACAACTTACAGAGGAAGAGTTACTAGACCAGGGAATAAAGCCAAATACAATTAGATTATCAATTGGTACAGAAAATATTGATGATATTATTGAAGACTTAGAGGAAGCATTTAAGGCTGTAGTTTAATAATTTTGAAATTTTTGTAGAAAACATAAAAGCAGATATCATTTGAAGTTATTAATGGTATCTGCTTTTGTAATTTTTGAAGAAATATAAATTAAGTATAGATATGATATAATTTGTGTAATATATAAGTAAGGAAGGAAATTTTTATGACTTTACAACAAATAAGATATGTAATTGCAGTAGCTAATACCAATTCTATGAATGAGGCTGCAAAGCAGTTATTTATTTCACAACCAAGTTTATCAAGTGCAATTAAAGAGCTAGAGGCAGAAATGCATATCTCGATTTTTGTTAGGACTAGTAAGGGAGTTGTGCTTACATCAGAAGGAGAAGAATTTTTAAGTTATGCAAGACAAATTTTAGAACAGGTAAATCTTTTAGAAGAAAAGTACATAGATAATAATGTTAAAAAGAAATTTGGAGTATCAACTCAACACTATTCTTTTGCAGTAAAGGCTTTTGTAGAGATGGTAAAAAGCTTTGATATGAATGAATATGAATTTGCTATAAGGGAAACAAAGACCTTTGATGTATTTAATGATATTAAATTAGGTAAAAGTGAGCTAGGTGTTTTGTATATTAATGATTTTAATGAGAAGGTATTATTAAAATTGTTAAAGGCTAATGATTTAGAATTTCATGAATTATTTCAATGTAAGGCTTATGTTTATCTTTGGAAAAATCATCCTCTTGCTCAAAATAAAATTATTACACTCGAAGAATTAGCTGATTATCCTTGTCTTTCATTTGAACAAGGGGATAACAATTCTTTTTATTATGCAGAGGAGATATTAAGTACATACAATTATAATAAGATTATAAAGGTCTGTGATAGAGCAACATCATTAAATTTAATGGTAGGCTTAAATGCTTATACCTTATGTTCAGGGATAATATGTGAGGAGCTTAATGGTAGTGAATGTATGGCTATACCTTTAGAGGGTTGTGAGATTATGAAGATAGGCTACATTTCTAGAAAGAATGTAATGATTAGTGAAATTGGGCAGAAGTATATAGAGGAGTTAAATAAATATATAGATAAAGTCTTATAATTACTTGATAACCAATAATTCCTATTGTAATATAGGATATGAGAAAAGATATTAGGATGGTGATAAACGTGAAGATATCAACAAAGGGAAGATATGCATTAAGAGTTATAATAGATTTAGCTATGCATTCAGAAGAGGGTTTTATTTCATTAAAGGAAGTTGCTGAAAGGCAAAATATTTCAATGAAGTATCTTGAAATGATAGTAGGAATATTAAATCGTGCTAATTTTGTTACTAGTCTTAGGGGAAAAAGTGGAGGATATAAACTTTCTAAAAAACCAGCAGAATATACAGTTGGAGCGGTTTTAAAATTAACAGAAGGAAGTTTAGCACCTATAAGCTGTTTAGATAATGATGCTAGTGGGTGTGAAAGAGCAGAAAATTGTATTACACTTCCTTTATGGAAAAATCTTAATAAGATAGTTGATGATTATTTAGAGAGTGTTACGATTCAAGACTTAATTGATGGATTTGATAATGGAGATAATTATAGTATCTAAAATATAAAAGTTTAGAAAGGTGATTACAAATGAAAAAAAATCATACATTAAGAGTAGCATTAAGTTTAGTGGTTGCTTCTGTTATATTATATATTATAAATTATCTTATATTTAGAGATTTTCATCATATCATGATGTTTTTTTCAGAAGATTTAGCATTTATACCTATTGAAGTTTTTGTTACTGTTTTGATTATTGATAAGCAGCTAGAAAGAAGAGAAAAGAAAAAGAAAGAGCAAAAAATTAATTTATTAACAGAAATATTTTTTGAAGAAACTGGCAATGACTTATTAAGAGTAATTGCTAGCAAGGATAACAGAAATGCAGAAATACAAAAGCTAACTTGCAAAAATAATATAACTGATTTGTTAGAAATAGAATCTAAAATTAAAAAGCATGAGTGTGAGTTTTCATTAAATGAAGAGGATTTAGAAGATATATTTAAAACTCTCTCAGATAGTAAAGATAGCTTAGTAAGGTTTATAGAAAATCCTTACTTAGATGAACATGATATATTTACGGATTTACTTCAATCAGCATTTCATGCTTATAGTGATATTAAGCATAGAAAAATAAAGGGATATTATACAAAGGCAGATTTAAGTCATATAAGTGAAGATATTTCAAGATTATATAAATACCTAGCAAAAGAGTGGATTGTATATTTTAGATATATTGAAAAAGAATATCCATATCTTTATAAGCTAGTAATTGATGATATTCCTTTCGATATAGTTCAAGGCTCAGACACATTAGATTGTGAGTAGGTTACAAGTGATATAAAAAACAGACTGAGAATTAAGTTTGTTTTTTATTTTTTCATAAATTCATATTGACATTATAGGGATTGCGATGTATTATATTCCTATAAAGCATATAGGAATATAATACAAAGGGGAGATTAATATGACAATATATAAAAGTGTAACAGAATTAGTAGGAAAGACACCATTAGTGGAATTAACAAATTATGAAGGAGAACACAATTTAGAAGCTACATTGCTTGCTAAATTAGAATACTTTAATCCAGCAGGAAGTGTTAAGGACCGTATTGCTAAGGAAATGATTGAACAGGCGGAAAAGTCAGGAGCACTAAAGAAGGGTTCTGTTATAATAGAACCAACTAGTGGTAATACAGGTATAGGACTTGCATCTGTTGCAGCTAGTAAGGGATATAGAATAATAATTGTAATGCCAGATACAATGAGTGTTGAGAGAAGAAATTTAATGAAGGCTTATGGTGCAGAGCTTGTATTAACTGATGGAGCTAATGGAATGAAGGGTGCAATTAAGAAAGCTAATGAGCTTGCAGAGGAAATAGAGAATAGCTTTATTCCAGGACAGTTTACTAATCAGGCAAATCCAGAAGCACACAGAAAAACAACAGGACCTGAAATTTGGGAAGATACAGAAGGAAAGGTAGATATATTTGTTGCAGGTGTTGGTACAGGTGGTACTATAACAGGTGTTGGAGAATACCTAAAATCAAAGAATCCAAATGTTAAAGTGGTTGCTATTGAGCCCGCTGGTTCACCAGTTTTATCTCAAGGAAAAGCAGGTGGACATAAAATTCAAGGAATTGGAGCTGGATTTGTACCAGATACATTAAATACTAACGTATATGATGAAATTATTACTGTTGAAAATGAAGATGCATTTGAAACAGGGGCTGAAATTGCTAGAAAAGAAGGAATTTTAGTTGGAATATCAGCAGGAGCTGCAGTTTGGGCTGCTACACAATTAGCTAAGAGACCTGAAAATAAAAATAAAAATATAGTTATATTGTTACCTGATACAGGTGATAGATATTTATCTACTCCGATGTTTGCAAAATAATAGGTACCCCCTTTAATGGATTTTGTCCAAAGTAAAGGGGGTATTTAATTATTTAGAAGAAGTATATTTATTTAGAACAGAAAGGACATAGTCTACCTCTTCTTTAGTATTAAAATAGCTTAAGCTCATTCTAAGTGTACCAGTTGGAAAGGTGTTTAGGGCTTTATGTGCAAGAGGAGCACAGTGGAGTCCTGCTCTTGTTTTTATTCCATTATCATTTAGGTAATAACCAAGTTCGGCTGCATCTACATTTTTATAATTAATTGATAGGCAACTAGTTGTATTGTTACTATCGGTGCTTCCATATAAAATAACATTATCTATATTAAGTAATCCATCACATAAATAATTTCTTAAAAACTGAATTTTTTCTTTTATTGTTTGAATTCCAATAGAATTAATAAAATCAATTCCATTTGAAAGACCAATAATTCCAGGTAAATTTAAGGTACCACTTTCAAATTTATCAGGCAGAAAATCTGGTTGAGTTAATGATGAGGATAAACTTCCAGTACCGCCAGTAATAAGGGGAGTACAACAATCATTTAATTTATCATTAATAATAAAACCACCACTACCTTGAGGGCCTAGTAAGCTTTTATGACCTGTAAAGGCTATAGCATCAGCATTTAAAGCTTGCATATCTACTTTTTGAGAGCCAGCAGTTTGGGCTGTATCTATTATAAAAAATATATTATGCTTTTTACATAGTTTTCCTACTTCTTTTAGATTTTGAACAGAGCCGCAAACATTTGAAGCATGGGATAAAATAATAAGCTTTGTGTTGGCTTTTATGTTTTTTTCAATAGATGAAATATCTATAAATCCTTTATTATCTGCTTCTATTAGGGTTAGGTCTATATTTAAGTAGTTAGAACAGTCGGTTAATGGTCTAAGGACAGAATTATGTTCCATAACTGAAGATATAACATGATCATTTTCTTTTAATAAACCTTTTATTAAAGTATTTAATGAAGTGGTTATATTATTAGTAAATATTACATGTGAAGGATTATCATAATTAAAGAACTCAGATATTTTTTTTCTTGCTAAAAAAAGTTCACGATTTCCTTCAAGAACATTTGAATAATTTGAACGATTGGCATTACCACCAATATTTACTAGATAGTTATATATTGCATCTGTTACGCATTTGGGTTTTGGAAAGGTGGTACTAGCATTATCAAAGTAAACTTCCATGATTTTGATTCTCCTTATGCATAAGTTAAAATTAATTTACAAAAATAATGATATATTATATTATATTGCATAGATTGGAGTGGTTAAAGTGTATTATATAATTGTTTATGAAAAAACTTTTGATACGATGAATGCAGAGGATAAGTTTAAGGAATTAAATATAAAGTGTACAATAATGCCAACACCAACTTCTATTGGACATAGTTGTGGTATATGTACAAGATTAGAAGATAAGGACGTAATTGATAAAATAATTAGTGAAAAAATAGTAAATTATAAGGATATATATGAGAAGACGGAAGAGGGCTTTGTAATATATGGATAATTTATTTGGGCATATATTAACAAATTATAAAAAATGTTAATATACTGTTAAAAGAGCTTTGAAAGGCTTTTAATTAATGTATATGTGTGTATAATAGTAAGTGGGTAAAGGATATGAGAATTTAGAAAAATTTAAATGGGTATTAAAAGTTTTTCTAATGTGAGGAGTTAAAAAAGATTCTTAAAGTTTTAAGAGTCTTTTTTTGCGTTAATTTATTTATTGATAGGTAGCAAAATAATTAGTAAAATAGTAATTAATTAAATTTTAATTTTTGTGCGAGGTAGTAATAAGATGATAGAGACATTTAATTTGGGTGATGTTATTGAGATGAAGAAACAGCATCCTTGTGGAGAAAAAAATTTTGAAGTAATAAGATTGGGCGCAGATATTAAGATAAAATGTGTTTCATGTGGAAGAATGATAATGATACCTAGAAGTAAATTTGTTAAATCAGCAAAAAAAATAATTAAATCTGCAAAATGTGAATAAAAAACTTGAAAATAGTTATAATCAATGATAGAATTAGTAATTGAAGTCCTTGCTGTGCAAAGCACAGCCGTTAGTCCAAGAGGAGGAGGTGTAGATAATGAGAAAGTACGAAACTATATTTATACAACACCCATCATTAGATGAAGAAGCTATCAATGCTAACATTGAAAAATTCAAAGGTGTTATAGAAAATGGTGGAGGAACTGTTGAAAATGTTGATGTTTGGGGTAAGAGAACTCTTGCTTACGAAATCAAGAAGGTTAATGAAGGACATTATACTTTAATTAACTTCGCAGCTAATCCAGAATTACCAAAGGAATTAGACAGAATATTTAGAATCACTGATGGAATTATCAGACATATCATTGTTGCTGAAGAAGCTTAATTGGAGGTTATCGTGAATGAATAAAGTAGTTCTAGTAGGAAGACTTACAAAAGATCCTGAGTTAAGATATGCTCCTGGGAGCGGAGTACCAACATGCAGATTTACAGTAGCAGTAAATCGTATGAAGAAAGATGAGGCAGATTTTATAAATTGTGTAGCATTTAATAAGACTGCTGAGTTAATAGCACAATACTTAGGAAAAGGAAGACAAATAGCGATTTCAGGAAGTATCAGAACAGGTAGTTATACTGCACAGGATGGATCTAAGAGATATGCAACAGATGTTGTTGTTGAAACTTTTGATTTCATAGATTCAAATGGTGGTAACAGAAATAACATACAGTCTGATTTTGAAGCTCCATCAAATAATGATTTTGGTTCAGGAGCTATTGATGATATTACACCAGTAGATGACGGAGATATGCCATTCTAACAAAAATTCTTAAGGTAAGGAGGAAGAAAAATGAAAGAGAATAACAATAGAAGACCTAATTCAAAAATGAGAAGATCTAAGAAAAAGGTTTGTGCTTTTTGTTCTGACAAAGCTGAAGCTATCGATTACAAAGATACAGCTAAGTTAAGAAAGTATGTTACAGAAAGAGGAAAGATTCTTCCAAGAAGAATTTCTGGAACATGTGCTAAGCATCAAAGACAATTAACTATTGCAGTTAAGAGAGCAAGAAATATTGCATTATTACCATTCACAACTGAGTAGTAATAATTTAGAAACCTCTGATGAAAATCAGAGGTTTTGTTGCTTTTTTAAGAGAATTTATCGAAATAAATGTAAAAAAATTCCTTTATATTTATTGCATTAATATAGTAAAAATTTTACAATATATATAATGTGATATTATTGGAGGGATTCTATTGAAAAAGAGAGAAATTAATGTGATGGCAAACATTAAGTTGATAGAGATTTTAAAAACACAAATTTTGAGTATTATAGCAAAATTATTTGCATTATTAACAAAAGGAACTAATGTTGCTTATGAGGCTATCTTAGAATGTATTTCTGGTGCTATAATATTGTTGTATATATTAGGAGAAAAATTAGGCTATTCATTTTCAGAAGTTGATAAAAATATAGATGAGCAATTAAAATTAGGAATAAAGTCAGAGGATGAGTTAGAGAAAGATAGTAAGGCTTTGAGTAGACTAAAGGAGCATATTATTAATAAATCTAATTAATTGATATTTGGAGGAGTAAGATGTCACAATCTTTAATACTTGAGGTAGTTATAAAACCTTTAATAGTAGCTATAATAGGGATATTATTATATATTTTTGACCAAAAAGATATATGCATAATGGTTTTATTTATGTATTTGATAGACTGTGTACTTAGATTGAGAAAAGATAGATTAGAGGAGATAGAAAAGGATAGCTTCACTAATTTTATTAAAGATAGAGTTGAAAGTGAAGTTAATAATTTTGTTATTCCAGTAGTAGTAACAGACAATCAAGGTAAAATAGTCTGGTGTAATGAAAGATTTATGGCTATAAAAAGAGAAGAACAATATGTAGGGAATAATATTATGACTTTAGTTAGAGGAATAAACATTGATATGAGTATGGATGAAAGTGAAATATATCAAGTGATAAAGATAGCAAATATTCCTTATAAGGTTACAAGATTAAGGGCAAGTACTTCTGAAAATATATTATTTTATTTTAATGACATTAGTGAATTGTTAATTGAAGATGACAGACGAGAAGATATAGTTTTAATTGAGGTTGATAATTTTACTGAAGTGTTAGATAATACAGATGAGAATAATAGGCCTTTATTAGCTGCAGAAATTGAGAGGACTATAAATAGTTATGCTCATGATATGAAGGCTATGATTAAAAAATTTGATTCTAATAAGTACATATTATCTGTTCAAGATAAGTATATTAAAGAACAAATAGAAGATAAATTTCCTATATTAGATAAGATAACAAAGATTCAAAAAGGTAACAAATTAGAGCCAACTATCAGTATAGGAGTAGGAAGAAAAGGACTTTCCCCTATGGAAAATAGTAATTTTTCGATTGGTGCTAAAGAATTGGCATTAGGACGAGGAGGAAATCAGGCTGTTATAAAGAGCTATGATGATATTAAATTCTTTGGTGGGAATGGAAATGAATTAGAGAAGAGAACAAGAGTAAGGGCACGTATAGCATCTGAAGCATTAAATGAACTTATTGCTGAATCTAATAAAGTATATATAATGGGACATAGAACTCCAGATATGGACTGTTTTGGTTCTGCAATTGCATTATCATCAATAATAAAACAATTAGGTAAGGATTGTAAAATTATTATTGATAAAGATATAAAGCCTATAGAGGTTTTTTATAATAAGTTAAAGAAAGAAGAACAATATAAGGATAGATTTATTTCTTTAGAGAGAGCAAAAGAGACTATTGATAATAGTGTGCTTTTAATAATTCTAGATGTTCATAATAAAAGCTATGTAGCTGATTTAGATTTAGTAAATCAAACCGAAAGAAGAGTTATAATAGATCATCATAGAAGAAGTACACAAATGATTGAGGGGAATTTATTAAATTATATTGAAGTGTATGCATCATCTACATCAGAGATGATAACTGAGATGATACAATATATGTTAGACAATCCGAAGCTTTCGAAAATAGATGCAGAAGGATTGCTTGCGGGAATATATATGGATACAAAAGGATTTTCTTTTAAAACTGGAGTAAGAACATTTGAGGCTGCTTCATTTTTAAGAAATGCTGGTGCCGATACCATAGAAATAAAAAAGATGTTTACAGATAATCTATCAGATTATTTATTAATAGCAGATACTATTAGAACAGCAAAGACATATAAAAATCCACATACTGCAATTGCAATATGTCCAAATGATGTTGATACTGTTATTATAGCAAAAGCTGCAGATGAACTATTAAATATATCAGGAATGCTAGTTAGCTTTGTGCTTGCCAAAAGAGGAAATGACATTTATATTAGTGGTAGGTCTGTAGGTGATATAAATATTCAAATAGTTTTAGAAGAACTTGGTGGTGGTGGTCATATGAATATAGCAGGTACTAAGATATCTGGATGTTCAGTAGATAATGCTATCAAGCAATTAGAAAAATCAATTGATAAAAATTTAAAAGTAGGTGAATAATAATGAAAGTAATATTATTAGAGGATGTAAAAAAAATTGGGAAAAAGGGAGATGTAATTAATACATCAGATGGATATGCAAGAAATTATTTATTTCCAAAGAAACTAGCACAAGAAGCAACAGATGCAAATCTTCATATTTTAAATAATAAAAAGGAAAATGAAAGAAAGCAAAAGTTAGCAGAACTTGAGGCAGCACAAAAGCTTGCACAAGAATTAAAGGGAAAAGAAATTAAATTATCAGCAAAAACTGGAGAGAATGGAAAGTTATTTGGAGCAATAACTAATAAAGATGTTGCTGAATTAATTGATAAGCAATACGGTGTAAAAGTAGATAAGAAAAAGATTGTTATGGAAACAATAAAGGTTGCTGGTGGGTATGAGATAGAAGTAAAATTATATCCAGAAGTAACAACAAAGATGAGAGTAATTATTGTTCCAAATGAATAGGAGGAATATTTTTGGATTTTAATAAAGAGATAGATTTTATAAGAGAAATTACAGAAGGAAATTTATCTTATGATTCACAAATAGCTATTTTATTTGAGATATTAGAAAATATTTTGGATAAGGGTGCTATTAGGGCAAGAACAGTAAAATATAAGCTTTCAAGATATATGAAATCAACATCAGCTTTAGAGAAAGCTTATGCCTTAGTTAGAATTGCATCAGATGGTAAAGGTACAGATGTGCTACCTAAGGACCCAAATAAAGTGGAAGATTTAATTAAAGAGTCTGTGGATTGGATTGCTGATGAAATAGCAAGAAGATATATTAGAAGTAATATTGAAGCTCAAGTGGAAAAATCTATAGTGGAAAAACAAGAAAAATATGTTGATGAAGTAAGACTTTCTATATTAAAGAAACAAAAAGGTAGTGAAAATAAAAAAACAAGAAAAAAATATAAGGATTTATTAGATTTAGATACAAGAGTTACTAGTAAGAATATTATGGCACTTTTAAGACCTCAAAATTTTGATGAGGTTGTTGGTCAGGAAAGAGCTGTTAAATCCTTAATATCTAAGCTTTCATCCCCATATCCTCAACATATTATTTTATATGGACCACCAGGAGTTGGTAAGACAACAGCTGCTAGAATAGCATTAGAAAAAGTTAAAGAGTTAAGCTATACTCCTTTTGATGATAAGTCAAAATTTGTTGAAGTAGATGGAACTACATTAAGGTGGGATCCAAGAGAAATTACTAATCCATTACTTGGTTCAGTACATGACCCAATATATCAAGGTAGTAA
>JALENK010000050.1 GCA_022767515.1 Clostridium sp. | reverse complement strand
GATTTCCCATAGCGTAAGCTAGTAAGACCCCTTGAAGAACACAAGGTTAATAGGTCAGAGGTGTAAGTATGGTAACATATTCAGCTGACTGATACTAATAGGTCGAGGGCTTGACCAAAATAAAATGGAATTTTACATACTGTGTGCAATTTTGAAAGAACAAATTCTTTCAAAAAAATGTGTTGACAAAACCGATTGAGCATGATATAATAGCTTATGTAAATCTGGTGATGATGGCGTAGAGGAAACACTCCTTTCCATTCCGAACAGGACAGTTAAGCTCTACAGCGCTGATGGTACTTCACGGGAGACTGTGCGGGAGAGTAAGACGTTGCCAGGTGAAACACATTTGGATCTTTAGCTCAGTTGGTTAGAGCAACCGGCTCATAACCGGTAGGTCCGGGGTTCGAGTCCCTGAAGGTCCACCATTATGGGGGTATAGCTCAGCTGGGAGAGCACCTGCCTTGCACGCAGGGGGTCAAGGGTTCGAATCCCTTTATCTCCACCAGATAGGAAGTTATGAATTTAATTCATAGCTTTTTTTGTTTTATAAAATAAATTGAAAAAATAATATCTAGGTATTAAAATAATAATGTATGATGGTTTTTGAGGAGGCGATACAATAAATGTTATATAGAGTAAAACAATTTATATGGTCATTTTTAGATAAATTTAAACCAATAGATGAAACATTTTTAGAGCAATATCTAACTCAAAAAGAAAAAGATTTATTTTATAAATTAAATAAAGCAGAACAGCATCATTCAATAAGAGTATGCAATAATGCTTTAAATAAGGAATATGATGAAAATATAGATAAAAATAAATTAGCTAAAATTGCATTATTGCATGACATAGGAAAAGGCAAATGTCCACTAAATGTAGTTGATAAATCATTATTAGTAATATTTGATAAGGTAACAAAGGGAAATTTAAAGAAGTATGGTAATGAAAAAGTAAAATTATATTATTATCATCCTAAATATTCAGCCGAACTGTTAAGAGGAATAGATAATTATGATAATGATTTTTTAGAGGCAATAGAAGAGCATCACAATAAATCAGATATAGATAATAAATATTGGAAGATAATAAAGGTTTGTGATGATATTAGTTAATAAATATGTAAGGATAATGGAGTATATATATGGATTATGATGTATTAATTTTAGGTGGAGGAATAATAGGATGTTCTGTAGCTTATGAATTATCAAAATATAATTTGAATATAGCATTAATTGAAAAAGACTATGATGTTGTTGATGAAACATCACAAACAAATACGTCTGTTATTTATGATGGTTTTGAGTCGGGGGATGATAGTACTGCCTTGCTTGAAAAAGAGGGTAGTGAGATTATTGAAGAAGCATGTAAAAAATTTAATGTTGAAATGAATAAAGTGGGAGCATTAAGGATAGCCACTACTACAAAAGAAGTAGAGCGTATAAAAGAAATATTTGAAATGGCTAATCGAAGAGGTATACATAATACCAAATTAATTGATGGAGAGGAAGCTAAAAAAATTGATAAAGGATTGAAGAATATTGATGTAAAGATGGCATTGTATTCAGAAAACATTTTTTCTATTAATCCATATGATTTAACCTTAGCTTATGGAGAAGTTGCCTTTTCCAATGGTGTAAAGTTTAGATTTAATGAAACTGTACAAAAAATAGAGAAAATTACTAAGGGATTTAAAGTAACAACTAATAAAAATAGATTTACTTGTAAAATTGTTGTAAATACTATTATAAATGATTTGAATATAGTTGTAGACAACAATCCATTAGATAGCAATCTTAATCAGGAAAAAGAGAAGATGACATATCTTCTAGTTAATGAAATGTTAGAAGATAAATTTGATAAGGTAATAATAAAAAAGCTTGATGATAAAAAGTCAATAATGTCTATACCTGGTGTATGTGGAAGAACAATAATATCTATAAGAAATTGTGATAGTAATAATAAAGATGAAATTTTAAGTTATGCAAGAAACATATATCCTAAGATAAAACTTGAAAATTTAATAAATATATTTACTCAAGAAAACAATGAAACAATGGTAATTGATTATAGAAAAAAAGATATTGGATATATTAGAGTTACAGGAAATAATTATAGTAAGGTTACATTAGCACCAGCTGTAAGTAAAATAGTTACAGAGGCTATTTTAAGTAATGTAAAGGCTAATTTAAATAAAAATTATATTGATAAAAGAAGAGAAATATATGTTTTTAGAAATATGACGAATGAAGAAAGAAATGAATTAATAAAGGTTGATAAGAGATATGGCAATATAATCTGTTTGTGCAACCAAATAACAGAAGGTGAAATAATTGATTGTATCAGAAGACCTTTAGGAGCGAGAACTTTAGATGGAGTTAAAAAAAGAATTGGAACTGGTCTTGGAAGTTGTTATGGTTCATATTGTACTGCAAAGATAATAAAGATATTGGCAAGAGAAATGGATAAAAAACCAGATGAAATAACTAAAGATTCTGAAGGTTCAAGGATATGGATAAGTAGAATAAAAGAATTTGAAACGGTATAGGCTTAGGTGAGGTTTATGAAAGAAGTATTTACGAGTTTAGTAAGAGTAAAAGGCAATAATGAACATAAGGTTGTATCAGTTAAGAGCAATCGTGAAGTAGATAGAGAGTTATTTATAGAAATATCTAAGGTATTAAGTAGAATATATGTGAGTACGCCAATAAATATAGGTGATTTGATATGTAAAAATGTATTAAATACAGGTGTAGATATAATTTGCACTAGAACAATAAAAAAGTAGTATTTAACAAGACAAAATGTTTAATAAATTATTGACAATAGTATCATAATTTAATATATTAAATTTATATATTGAACCTATAAGAAGAATAGTAATATAGGGTGGCAACGTAGAGTCCTTCGTTCCTATTTTATAGGGGGAGGGACTTTTTTATGTATAGAGGAGGATAAATAAGAAATGTTAGATTTAAAATTTTTAAGAGAAAACCCAGACATAGTAAAACAAAATATTAAGAATAAATTTCAAGATAGCAAGTTAGAATTAGTTGATGAAGTTATAAAGCTTGATGTTGAAAATAGAAAAACTAAGACAGAAGCTGATGAATTAAGAGCTTCAAGAAATAAAATGTCAAAGCAAATTGGTGCATTAATGGGGCAAGGTAAGAAGGATGAAGCACAAGAAATAAAGGAAAAAGTTAATGCTCAATCAGCACGCTTAGCAGAACTTGAAAAGTTAGAGTCAGAATTAGATGAAAAGATTACAAAGATAATGATGGTCATACCAAACATTATAGATCCAAGTGTTCCAATAGGAAAAGATGATAGTCAAAATGTTGAAATTGAAAAGTTTGGAGAGCCAGTAGTACCTGATTATGAAATTCCATATCATGCAGAAATAATGGAAAGACTTAACGGTCTAGATTTAGATAGTGCAAGAAAGGTTGCAGGAAATGGATTCTACTATTTAATGGGAGATATAGCTAGATTACATTCAGCTATAATCTCATATGCAAGAGATTTTATGATTGATAGAGGATTTACATACTGTATCCCTCCATATATGATTAGAAGTAATGTAGTTACTGGTGTAATGAGTTTTGCTGAAATGGATGCAATGATGTATAAAATTGAGGGAGAAGATTTATATTTAATTGGAACTAGTGAGCACTCTATGATTGGTAAATTTATAGATACAATTATTCCAGAAGAAAAGATACCACAAACATTAACTAGTTACTCACCATGCTTTAGAAAAGAGAAAGGTGCACATGGAATAGAAGAAAGAGGTGTATACAGAATACATCAATTTGAAAAGCAAGAAATGATTGTTGTATGTAATCCAGAAGATAGTAAAATGTGGTTTGAAAAGTTATGGAAAAATACAGTAGATTTATTCCGTTCATTAGATATACCAGTAAGAACTCTTGAATGTTGTTCTGGTGATTTAGCTGATTTAAAGGTTAAGTCTATAGATGTAGAAGCATGGTCACCAAGACAAAAGAAGTATTTTGAAGTAGGAAGCTGTTCTAACTTAGGGGATGCACAAGCTCGTAGATTAAAGATTAGAATAAGTGGAAAAGATGGTAAGAAATATTTAGCTCATACTTTAAATAACACAGTTGTAGCACCACCTAGAATGTTAATAGCTTTCTTAGAAAATAATTTAAATGAAGATGGTTCTATTAATATACCAAAGGCACTTCAACCATATATGGGTGGAAAAGAATTAATTAAATAAGATTTATATAAGCTACCTTAAGTAGAGTTATTCTATTAATGGTAGCTTTTTATTTTTATTTATAAAAATTAATTGAATTAATAAATAAAATGTGCTAAATTCTTATGTGGGTGGTATTTTGTTAGAAAGCTACACCATTTTTTGATGATATAATTAAATATTCGAGCTCATATCTAGGTTGATTAGAATGAGACTACATGAAGATATCACAACTCTAATAAGGTGAGGTGATGATATGAAGATTGGTTTTATTGGTGCTGGAAAAGTTGGATTTTCTTTAGGGAAATACTTTTTAGAGCATGAACAAAATATAAGTGGTTATTATAGTAAAAATATAAATTCTGCTATTGAGGCAGCAAAATTTATTAATGTTGAGGCATTCAATAGTTTAGAAGAAGTCGTAAAAAAGAGTGATATTGTAATGATAACAACTCCTGATGGAGTTATTGAAGAGGTATGGAATGATATAAAAAAAATACCTATTGAAAATAAATTGATATGTCATTGTAGTGGTTCACTATCATCAAAAATCTTTTCTAATATTAGTAATCATAAAGCTTATGGTTATTCAATCCATCCAATGTATGCATTTAGTGATAAATATAATTCTTATAAAAATCTCAGACAAGCAACAATAACAATAGAAGGACATGATAAATATTTATTTGACTTAAAAGAAATGTTTATGTCATTTGGTAATAATGTAAAGATTATTTCCTCAGAAAATAAAAGTAAGTATCATGCTGCATCAGTATTTGTAAGCAATAATGTAATTGCTTTATGTAAAACAGGAGTAGACTTATTAAGGGATTGCGGATTTGAAGAAGAGGAAGCATTAAAATCCTTGTATCCACTAATGCTTAATAATTTGCAAAATGTAAATGAAAGAGGAATAGTAAATAGTCTTACAGGACCTGTTGAAAGATGTGATATTGGAACTATAAGCAAGCATTTAGAGTGTCTTGATGAGCAAGATAGAAGTCTTTATATAATGCTTACTAGAAAGCTTATAGATATTGCTAAAGAGAAAAATAATAAAGATTATAGTAAGTTAGAAATCATGATTGGAGAGAAAAAATGAAAAATACATCAGTAACTTTTAAAGAAGCAAAATTAAACAAGGATAAATTAACTATGCTTACAGCATATGATTATTCTACAGCTAAATTAATAGATGAAGCTGGAATTAATGGAATATTAGTTGGTGATTCGCTTGGAATGGTATGTTTAGGATATGAAGATACTTTATCTGTAACAATGGAAGATATGATACATCATTCAGCTGCTGTTGCTAGAGGAGCTAAGAATTCACTAGTTGTTACAGATATGCCATTTATGTCTTATCAAACATCTGTATATGATGCAGTTGTAAATGCAGGTAGATTGATGAAGGAAGGAAGAGCACAGGCTGTTAAACTTGAAGGAGGAAGTGAGTTTGCAGAGCATATTAGAGCTATAGTAAATGCTTCTATTCCTGTAATGGCCCACATTGGACTAACTCCTCAATCTGTCAATGCTTTTGGTGGATTTAAGGTTCAAGGAAAAGATGAAGAAAGAGCAAAGAAATTAATTGAAGATGCATTAGCAGTACAGGAAGCAGGAGCTTTTGCTGTTGTATTAGAATGTGTACCAGATGGTTTGTCTAAATTAATAACAGAGAAGCTTTCTATTCCAACAATAGGTATTGGAGCAGGAGCTGATTGTGATGGGCAAATATTAGTTTATCAGGATATGCTTGGAATGTATTCTGATTTTGTGCCTAAATTTGTAAAGCAATTTGGTCATATTGGTAATGAAATGAAGAGTGCTTTTAATGATTATATTAGTGAAGTTAAAAGTGGAACATTTCCAGCTGAAAAACACTGTTTTAAAATGAATGATGAAGTTATACAAAAGTTATATTAGGAGGTAAAATAATGAATATTACAGGTAAAATAAGTGAAGTTAGAGAAGCAGTTAAGGCTTGGAAGGCTCAAGGATTAAAGGTCGGATTAGTACCAACAATGGGGTATTTACATGAAGGTCATAAAAGCTTAATTGAAAGAGCTGTTAAAGAAAATGATAGGGTTGTTGTAAGTGTATTTGTAAATCCAATTCAATTTGGACCAACAGAGGACCTAGAGAGTTATCCAAGAGATTTAGAAAGGGATAGTAAGCTTTGTGAAGAAGCTGGAGCAAGCTTAATATTCCATCCCAAAAAGGAAGAAATGTATTTTGATGATTTCTGTACTTATGTTGATATGGACGGTTTAACAAAGGGATTATGTGGTAAGACAAGACCTATACATTTCAGAGGTGTTTGTACAGTAGTATCTAAGTTGTTTAATATAGTAACTCCAGATAGAGCTTATTTTGGAGAAAAGGATGCTCAGCAATTAGCAGTAATAAAGAGAATGGTAAGAGATTTAAGTTTTGGAATAGAGATTGTAGGATGTCCTATAATTAGAGAAGAAGATGGACTTGCTAAGAGTTCAAGAAATACTTATTTAAGCCCTGAAGAAAGAAAGGCAGCTGTTATATTAAGTAAGTCATTAGAACTAGGAAAGAAGGCTTTAGAATCTGGAGAAAGAGATGCTAAAAAGGTTATTGAGATAATAAGTAATAATATTAAAACAGAAAAGTTAGCTAGAATTGATTATGTAGATATAGTTGATTCAATAACAGTTGAAGAAGTACAAAATATAGAAAAATCTGTATTAGTAGCAATGGCTGTTTATATAGGTAAGACAAGATTAATAGATAACTTTACTTTTGAAGTGTAATATTTGGAGGATTTTTTATGAAAGTAACAATGTTAAAAGGAAAAATTCATAGAGCAACAGTTGTGCAAGCTGAGTTAGATTATGTAGGAAGTATTACAGTTGACCAAGATTTATTAGATGCAGCAGGTATACTTGAATATGAAAAGGTACAAATAGTTGATGTTAATAATGGTAGTAGATTTGAAACATATACTATTTCTGGTGAAAGAGGTTCAGGGCTTATATGTTTAAATGGAGCTGCTGCTAGATGTGTTCATCAAAACGATAAAATAATTATTATGGCATATTGTGAGATGGATAATGAAGAGGCTAAGGAGCATAAGCCTAAGGTTGTTTTTGTTGATGATAATAATAAAATATCTAGATTATCTAGATATGAAAAGCATGGAAGATTAGAAGAACAAACTAAATAATATGAAAAAAATGCCAGTCATTTGCTGGTGTTTATAAGGCAGTATTAGAAAAAGTTAATAAACAATCAGTATTGTAAGGTGGATGAAGGCACTAATCAAAAGGTTAGTGCCTTGTTTTTAATTATGTTTTCGCAAGTTCTACTCTTCCTCTTTAGTTATAGAAGCATATTCCATAACCGCTTTTATCTTCGCCTCAAATGTTTCTGCAGGAATCAAAGCAATACCATCATTATCGCTAAGCACGATAAGTCTCTGCCCGCCACTTAACCCGAACTTTTCTCTTGTTGCTTTTGGTATAACTATCTGTCCTCGCTCGTTTATTGTAACACTACCCCAAATGTTTTTACCCTTTGGTGCAGGTGGAATAATTCCGATTTTATCTTCAGTTGTCGTTTTGAGCAAACTATCGATGGTGACATCATAGAAATCCGCCAAACGTTTGCATTTTTCGATATCAGGCACAGTCGCACCACGTTCCCATTTTGCATATGCCTGACGGGAAATACCGATTTTTTCTGCAATCTCTTCTTGAGACATTCCATACATATTTCGTAACATAATCAAATTATCTTGTAACATAAAAGCCCTCCTTATAGGTCTATTTGTTCAAAATTCCGACAAGCATATCGATAGGATAAAACGGTAAGTGCAATATATGTTACTGCTCCTAAAGCAAGCAAACAAAACTGCAAATAGAAATGTTCAAAACCGAAAGCATTTAATGCCTCCAATCCTGGAATATGGTGCAATGTTTCACTGATTCCAATCATCACAAAAGTCACAATTATGTGTGTGACAAAAGGTTTTCCAAATTTATAGGCTGTTTTAAAGAAACCACCAATAAAAATTAGATTAAAAAGTCCAAAGATAAATAGTGCCATTCCCAAAGCAAAGAGATTTGCATTCATAAGAGCATTATTTCGATATACAATTGTATCTTCTAAAACTGTCATACGAAGAATGGTTGCAATTGCCATTAAGATTATGCTGCATAGTTCAATAAAGCAAGAGAAAATAAATTTTCCCTTGACTACATCCTTCTTGGCAACTGGCAGAAGAGCGGAAAAAACAATATCGTTTGCCTCTCGTGCATTTTGAAAACTTTGAAAAATTCCAAGTGTCACAAAGAATACAGCACACAGAATCGGATAACCTGGTACAAAGAACATAACTCCAAAGGCAATAAAAAGATAAGACAAAATTGAAGCACTAAGTGTCATTTCCTTTTTCAATATGTATTTCATGCTGTTACCTCCTTTTCCAAACGCAATATGGTTTGCTCTAAACTTTCACCATGTAGTGAATGTTTGGAGTAAAAATCCTTAATTGGCATTGCTGATTTGACCTTACCACCTGAAATATACACAATATCATCCGCACACTTCTCTAAGTCTGAGATAATATGTGTTGAGAAGAAGACCGCAACACCATCATCACGAAGTGACATAAAAATATCAATCAACTCATCTCGGGAGAAAGGGTCCAGACCGCTAGTCGGCTCGTCCAAAATGAGAATTTCAGCTCTGTGTGAGAGTGCTAACAGCAGATTGAACTTCACTTTCATTCCCTCGGAAAGTTCCAAAGGTGTTTTGTTCTCATCTAATTGGAACAACTCAAGATATTTGCGATAAGTATTTTCATTCCAATTCGGATAAAAGCTCTTTGTTACTGCAACAATATCCTTCAATTTTTTTCTTGGATACCAACTGACAGTACCCGTTGAATAACCGATACGCCTCTTAATTTCAGCCTCATGACCATTCAGCGACATACCGAAATAGGTGATTTTGCCACTATCTGGATGAATTAAATTTAGCATTGACTTTATAGTTGTGGTTTTGCCGGCACCGTTTCTTCCCGCAAATCCTATAATTCTACCTGCTTCAAGATTAAATGAAACATTATCTAGTGAAAATGAGGGGTATTCTTTTTTTAGATTTTTTACTTCTACAATACTCATAATTAATCACCTTCTATATTACAATTTGTGTGAATATTGTAACATATAGTTGCGGGAGAATCTAGCAACTACAGATGACAAAAATATCGGAAATATGTTACGCTTAGTTGCATAAACTTGCTCCTTTGTTGTCAAAACATATTATCATTTTATAAAAAGTTGTTGACAAACCATATTTATATCTGATAAAATAAAATTCGTAATTGATGGAGAGATGGTCGAGTTGGTTTAAGGCACCGGTCTTGAAAACCGGCGTACCTTCGCGGGTACCTAGGGTTCGAATCCCTATCTCTCCGCCATTAAAATCCTTAACATTAATGTTAAGGATTTTTTACTATATATTAAGTAAGGTGATAATATGATTTATGGGATTATAGATATTGGTTCAAATGCAATAAGATTATCTTTATTTGAACTTGTTAAAGATGAACTAAAATTACTTACTAAGAATAAGGTTTTAGCAGGACTTGCAAGCTATGTTGAAGATGATAGCATAACTCAAGAGGGAATAGAGAAGGCATGTGAAGTAGTAAAAAGCTATAAGGATGTAGTTGATAGATTTAATATACAGAATGTTTTAGTATTAGCTACAGCTTCGTTAAGAAATGTTAAAAATGGAGAGGAAGCAGCAGAAGCAATCAATAAGGCTACAGGATTTAAGGTTGAGATATTAAGTGGTGAAGAAGAGGCTTATTATGATTTTAAGGGAGCAATACATAGCTTAGATATGAGTGATGGAGTATTGATAGATATAGGTGGAGGAAGTACTGAAATTGTTTTATTTAAGGATAAGGAAGTAATAAAAGCTTTTAGTATGCCTATAGGCTGTTTAAATTTTTATGCTAACTATGTTAATGGATTGATTCCAACAGAGGAAGAAAGGAATCAGATGAAAGATGTAACATTGCAAGAGCTTGATAAAATACAAGATATAAAGTCATATCAATTAGATAAGGTATGTGGTGTAGGTGGAACAGTAAAAGCTGCGATTGCATTAAATAATAAACTTTTTGGAGATAATAAAGAAACTATAAAAGTTTCAAATATAAAAAGAGTATTAAATAAGCTAAATAATCAAGAAAAGACTACACTAAATAAAATTATAAAAGTTGTACCAGATAGAATACATACAATAATACCTGGTATGGTTATACTAGATACAATAACACAATATTTTAATTCAAAAGAAATATATTTAAGTAAATATGGTGTTGGAGAGGGATATTTATTTAGTAAATTAGGAAAAAATAATAAATAGTTAAAAAAAATAAAATAAAAAGGTTGACAATAAATGAATGGATTGATATAATAATTTTCGTAGCTGAGGAGAGATGGTCGAGTTGGTTTAAGGCACCGGTCTTGAAAACCGGCGTACCTTTGCGGGTACCTAGGGTTCGAATCCCTATCTCTCCGCCATTTAAAATTAATATTTAATTGTCTAGAGGGCACATATGGAGAATTACTCAAGTGGTTGAAGAGGCGCCCCTGCTAAGGGCGTAGGTTGGGCAACTGGCGCCCGGGTTCAAATCCCGGATTCTCCGCCATGAACATCTAATATAAATATATATTAGATGTTTTTTTTATCTATAAAGATATGATATAATTACAGAATAGTATAAATTTGTAAGGAAAGGTATGATATTTTGGGTATAAGATTTATTTATGGAAGAGCAGGTATGGGGAAAACTCATTACTGTTTTCAAAAGATTAATGATTATGTAAAAAATAAAGAAAATAAAAAATTAATATATATAGTACCTGAGCAGTATACATTTCAGCGTGAAACATTATTATTAAAAACAGTTGGAGAAGCAGCATTGATGAAATGTGAGGTACTAAGCTTTAAGAGAATGGCACACAGAGTATTCGAAGCTTGTGGTGGAAGAGCTAAGGACAGGATGAATGAAGCTGGAAGGTGTATGCTACTTCAAAGAATTTTCATAGAATATCAGGATGAATTAAGATATTTTAATAAAGTAATTAAAGAAAAAGGATTTATTAAAATAATATCTGAAATAATTACTGAATTTAAGAAGTATAATATAAATTTAGAATTAATTAATAATAATATTGAAAAGATAGAAGATACTGAATTAAAAGATAAGCTATATGATTTGAGTTTTTTATTTGAGAAGTTTAATGAAAATATAGAAAAAAATCTAATTGATGGTGATGATGAACTTACATTATTAGCTCAAAAGCTAAGTGTTTGTGATTTATATGATGGTAGTGAAATATGGATAGATGAATTTACTACATTTACACCTCAACAGTTAGATATTATTAGAATTCTTTTAAAAAAGGCTGAAAATGTGAATATAACATTATGTATGGATGAATTAGGTAATGGAAATGATACAGAAATGACAGATATATTTAATGTTATTAAGAATACTGAAAGTAGAGTATTAAAGATAGCTGAGGAAGAAAATATCAAATATAATAAACCAATTAATTTAAATAATAATGTAAAGAGTAGATTTGATGAAAGTGAAGAATTAGCACATATTGAAAAGTATTTATTTTCATATCCATTAAAGATATATGATAAAGAAGTAAATGATATTAAATTATATAAAGCTAATAATTCTTATGATGAAATTGAGAATGTTGCAAAGGAAATTTATAAGCTAGTTAGAGAAAAAAATTATAGGTATAAAGATATTTCAGTTGTTTGTAGAAACATTGATACTTATGAAAAAGTAATAACTGTAATATTTAATGAATATGATATTCCTTATTTTTTAGATAAAAAGATAAATATGCTAAATAACCCATTAGTAGTGCTAATTTTATCTGTATTTGAAATTTATTTAAAAAATTGGTCCTATGAAAGTGTATTTAAGTATTTAAAAAGTGGTCTTGTGAATATTCCTAGAAATGAAGTAGATATTTTAGAAAATTATGTTTTAGCAAATGGAATAAAGAATTATAAATGGACAATGGATTTGGAAAAAACAGAAGAAGAAACTGAGGCAATTAATCCTATAGATATAATGTTAAAGGTTAGAGAACCACTTATGAACTTTCATAAAGATATATCTGGAAAGAAAACAGTTAGAGATATATGTACAGTATTATATAACTTTTTAGTTGAATCAGATGTATTAAATGCAGTAGAAAATAAGATTAATTATTTTGAGGAAATAAAATTAGAGAGTAAGGTAAAGGAATATTCACAAGTAATTAATATAGTTTTTGAAGTATTAGAGCAAGCTGTAGATGTTTTAGGAGAAGAAGTAATAGATATAAAAGAGTTTTATAAGATTTTAAATTCAGGATTTGAAAGCAAGGAAATAGGAGTAATTCCTATTGCATTAGACCAAGTAAATGTGGGAGATATTGCAAGAATAAAGGGTAGGGATGTTAAAGCGTTATTTATTGTTGGAGTTAATGATGGGGTGTTGCCAGCATCAGGGCAGACTGAAGGAATACTTACAGACAATGATAGAGATAAATTAAAGGATACAGGGATACAATTAGCAGCGACTACTAAAGCTAAGGTATTTGAAGAAAGGTTCATGGCATATACAGCCTTTACTATATCGAAAAAGTATTTATATATTAGTTATCCAATGGCAGATTTTGAGGGAAAGTCTCTTAGACCTTCAATTCTAATACCAACATTAAAAAGTAATTTTAAAAAATTGCAAGAGGAAAGTAGTATATACTCATTAAATAAAGATAAGTATTCAAAGATAGCAGCACCAATACCAACATTTAATGAACTAATACTTACCTTGAGAAAATATTATGAAGGAGAAGCTGTTGAGCCTTATTGGAAGCAGGTTTATAAATATTTTTTAGATAATGGTAATTTTAATTATAAGACAGGAAGAATATTTGAAGGGTTAGAATATGAGAATAATAATGTAATAGTATCTAGAGAGAAAATAAAGCAGTTATATTTGAATGATAAGGGAAAGATTAATTTTAGTGTATCTAGATTGGAAAATTATGCTGGATGTCCGTTTTCTTATTTTGTTAAGTATGGATTAAAGGCTAAGGATAGAAAAATATATGAATTTACAGCACCAGATTTAGGTTCTTTTATGCATGAAATACTTGAAGGATTTTCAAATAGGGTTATTAGTAATAATCTTGCATGGTCTGAGCTTGATAGGGATAAGTGTAATGAGATAATAAATGAATTAGTTGATAATAAATTAAAAGAAAATCCTAATTCTATTTTGAATAGTAATAAAAAATATAAGTATTTTTCTGATAGATTTAAGAAAATTTTGACTAATTCGGTATCGGTTTTATCAAAACAGATGAGTCTTGGAGAATTTAAAATACTAAAAAATGAATTTGAGTTTGGGGAAAACAAATATGGTGCTCCGATAAAAATTACAATTCCAGATAGCAAGGATGAGATTTTATTAAATGGAAAAATAGATAGAATAGATTTTGCTACTATAAATGATAAAACTTATGTCAGGATAATTGATTATAAATCTGGAAATAAGGATTTTGATATTAATGAATTATATTATGGAATACAGCTTCAGCTCATTGTATATTTAGATGCTATTATAAGGGATTCAAAGCATATATTAAAAACTCAAGCCATACCAGGTGCTATATTATATTTTAAAATTGATGACCCCATTATAGAAAGTAAGGTAGCTGTAGAAGTTGAAAAGGTAAAAGAAGAATTGATGAAAGAATTAAAAATGAAGGGATTAGTATTAAAAGATCCTAATCTAGTTAGAGCAATGGATAATGGGATTAATGATGTATCTTTAGTTATTCCAGCAGCATTTAAAAAGAATAGTGACGAATTTACTAGTGCTAGTAGTGTAGTAACAGAAGAGCAGTTTACCTTGTTAAGAAAATTTGTTAATCAAAAGATGGTAGAGCTTTGTAGTGGAATGTTAAGTGGGAAAATAAAAATAGAACCTTGTAAATCAAAGAATTATTCTTATTGTACATATTGTCAATATTCTTCAATATGTCAGTTTGATACAAAGATTCCAAGTAATAAGTATAAAGTAATAGGTAGTAAATCAACAGATGAAGTATGGGACAAAATAAAAAGGAGTGTAGAGGAAAGTAATGAGTGAGGTTAAATGGACAGATGAACAACAATCAGCTATAGAAACAAGGAATTGTAATTTACTTGTTGCAGCGGCAGCAGGTTCTGGAAAGACGGCAGTATTAGTTGAGAGAATAATTAGAATGATAACAGATAAAGAAAAACCTGTAGATATAGATAAATTATTAGTTGTTACATTTACTAATGCAGCAGCTTCAGAAATGAGAGGTAAAATAGCGGCAGCAATTACTAAGGAATTAGAAAAAAATCCAACATCTAAAAATCTTCAAAAACAATTATCATTATTAAATAAGGCCAATATAACTACAATGCATTCATTTTGTTTGAATGTTATAAAGAGCAATTTTCATATAATTGACTTAGATCCTATGTTTAGAATATTAGATGATACAGAGGGAATATTACTACAGTCTGAAGTATTAGAAGAATTATTTGAAAGAAAATATGAAGAGGAGGATAATGAATTTTTAGAATTAGTTGAGGCATATTCTTCAAGCAAGAATGATGAAAAATTAAAGGAAATAGTATTGAATTTATATAAATTTGCTATGAGTGGACCAGAGCCAGAAGAATGGTTAAGGGCTAAAAGTGAAGAATTAAATATTACAGATATTAAGGATATTGATAATTCTATATGGATGGAGCAGATAAAAGAATATGTGCAATTAAGAATAGAAGGGGTAAGAAATATTGCTTATAAGATAAAGGATTATTGTGAGGAGCAGTTATGGTTACAACCTTATATGGAAAATTTAAGTGATGATTTAGCCATAATAGATGATATTTCTAATAGTCTAAATAAGGGTATAGAAAATTTTTATAAAACTATAAGCAATATTAAGTTTTCAAGATTAAAAATAATAGGAAAGCAGAATGTTGAAATACCTGAATTACAGGAGAGGGTGAAGGCATTAAGAGAGTTAATAAAAAAAGATATTACTAGTATATCCAAAGAATTTGAGATAGTAGAACCTGAATTAATAAAGGAGTCTATGCAGCAGATTTATTCAAAAATGAAGAAGCTTTCTGAAATTGTAATTGAATTTAAAAATGATTTTGAAAGAGCCAAGAGAGATAAAGGAGCATTAGATTTTAATGATTTAGAGCATTTATGCTTAAAGATATTAAAGGCTAAGGAGGGTGCTATAGCTGATTCATATAAGGAATTATTTGAAGAGGTTTTAGTAGATGAATATCAAGATTCTAACAGTATTCAGGAAACAATAATTGATTTGGTTTCAAAGAAGAATACAGATGAACCTAATGTATTTATGGTAGGAGATGTAAAGCAAAGTATATATAAGTTTAGAAAGGCAAAACCAGAATTATTTTTAGATAAATATAATAATTATTCTAAAGTGGAGGGTTCAAATAGATTAATTCAGTTATTTAAAAATTTCAGAAGTCGAGAAGAAATAATAAATGGTGTGAATTTTGTATTTAAAGTGATAATGTCAAAAGAGGTCGGAGAGCTTGATTACACAGAAGAGGAAAAGTTAAATCTAGGTGCGGATTATAAATTATTAGAAGAGGATGGCACTGTTGGTGGAAATATAGAGGTTAATATCATTGATAAAGCTAGTAGTAATGTAGAGGACAATAATGAAGAAGAGGCAGAAGAACAGGAAGATTTAAGCAGCATGAATCTAGAGGCTAAAATTGTAGCCAAAAGGATTAAAGAGTTATTGGAAAGTGATTATAAGGTATGGGATGGAAATTTAAATAAGTATAGAAAGCCATCATATAAGGATATTGTTATTTTATTTAGAGCCACTAAAGATTGGTCTGAAGTATTTGTAGAGGAGATGGGAAAAGAGGGTATACCTGTTTATGCTGATACTGGTTCAGGATATTTTGAAGCAATTGAAGTAAGAACAATAATATCATTACTACAAGTTATTGATAATCCTATGCAAGATATACCTTTAATTTCGCTTTTGAGATCACCAATTATTAATTTTACTGCAGAAGAATTATCAGATATAAGGTTAGTAAATAAAGATAAATATTTTTATGAAAATATAATGATGATTGCCGAAGAAGGAAAAACACCATTAGCAGATAAGTGTAAGCAATTTTTAACTCAGCTAGAGGAGTGGAGAGACAAGGCAACATATATGCAAATTGATGAATTAATTTGGTATTTATATACCGATTCTGGTTATTATGGCTATGTTGGGGCAATGCCTAATGGGATACTTAGGCAGGCTAATCTAAAAATTTTATTTCAAAGGGCAAAGCAATATGAAGAAACTAGCTTTAAAGGATTGTTTAACTTTATAACTTTTATAAATAGGTTAAAAAAGTCTTCAGGGGATATGGGAAGTGCTAAAATTCTAGGTGAAAACGAAGATGTAGTTAGAATTATGAGTATTCACAAGAGTAAGGGACTAGAATTTCCAATAGTCTTTTTAGCTGGTACTGGTAAACAGTTCAATATGCAAGATTTAAAAAAGAATATATTATATCATGATGATTTAGGATATGGTCCAGATTATGTTGATATTGAAAAGAGAGTAAAATATACAACATTACCAAAGCTAGCATTAAAAAATAAAATGAAACTAGAAATTTTGTCTGAAGAAATAAGAATATTATATGTTGCATTTACTAGAGCAAAAGAAAAGTTAATAATTACAGGAAGTGTTTCCGGTTTAGAAAAGAAGGTTAAAGAATGGTCCTCTATTTGTGAATATAGTAGTGAGAAAATATTACCTTTAAGTATGTTTAAGTTAAAGAGTTATATTGATTGGATTGCTATAGCAATGATGAAACATCCAGATGGAGAAATATTAAGGGAGAAAGCAGATAATTTGCTCTTACCTACAATATCAGATTTATCCACATGGGAAATAAAACTTTGGAATAAAAATGATATTTCTGTGGATAATAATCAGGAGGATGTGGATAAAAAAACAGAAAATCCATTGTGGATAATTAATGAAGAAGAATTAGATGTGGATAATGAAATTTATGATAGATTAAATTATGTGTATAAATATAAAGATATAACAACCTTAAAAAGTAATGTTTCTGTATCTGATTTAAAAAAGAAAAATTATGAAAGTGAAGAAGAAGTTCATAATATATATACATCTAAAATAGAAGAAAAGAAACCAAGGTTTATCCAAGAGAAAAAGGGGCTAACTCCTGCAGAGAAAGGTACAGCTATGCACTTTGTAATGCAAAAGTTGGATTTTGAAGCTGCAAATAGTATTGAACAAATTAAGGTACAAATTAAGGATATGTTAGATAGAGATTTAATTAGTCAAATGGAATATGATAGTATTAACGTTTATAAGGTATTTAAATTTATTCAAAGTGATTTGGGTAAGAGAGCAATTCAAAATAAGGATAATCTATATAAAGAATTTCCATTTTACACAGAAATAAGTCCTTTAAATATAAATTCTAATTTAAGTGAAGAATTTAATGATGAGAAGGTAAGATTACAAGGTGTTATAGATGCATATTTCTATGAAGGAAATGAAATAGTTTTGTATGATTATAAGACTGATTATGTTGAAGAAGGAAATGAAGAGATAATTATAAATAGATATAAATTGCAATTAAGATATTATAGGGATGCTTTAGAAAAAGTTACAGGAAGCAAGGTAAAGGAATGTTATTTATATTTATTTAGCTTGAATAAAGAAGTAAAGGTAGAATTATAATAAGGAAACTGTCTCACTGTTTTAGGAGCGAGACAGTTTCCTTTTATAGTTGTGGTTTACAGATTATTTCATGTATTTTTGTATCAAATATTTTACTTGCATGTGCAGGTGTTAGGATAATAGCTGTGTCTGCTCCATGAGCACTACCACCAATTGCAATTATTGGTTCATTGTAAGGTATAAGACCTGCATCTAAAGCCATTGTAGATACCTCTACACATACCTTTGTTCCTTGACCAAACATTCTTAGAGTTTGAGCAATTATTTCTACTGGAGAAACTCCTCCAAATTTTGCAGAAATACCTCTTTCAGCTCCACTTAGTACATGAGATGTAGTTAGAACCTTAACTCCCTTTTGAGTTAATTCCTCTCTTTTATCTTGTGGCATATCATTTTTACCTGGATTTGGATAACCATATGAGTGTGTAACACAAACAAAGTTTATGTCTGAACTGTCAGTAAAATCTATATGGTCAAATGTAAAACCTGTACTAGATGCAATAACAATATTTTTTATATTTTTTTCTTTTGCTGTTTTTATAGCAGCATCAATAGTTGATTGAGTGTTTTCTTTTCCTAAATTAATAAAATACAAAATAAGCCCCTCCCTTTATATGTAATTATTAATTTTAGTATAAACTGATTTAGTATGAATTTTCAATATACTACTTAATAATTACCTTTGAATTTATAGGAATATTATCATATAACCATTTTGAATCTTCAACACTAAGTCTTATGCATCCATGGGAAGAAGGCTTTCCTAAGGTATAATCTAAAATGTTTTTTTGAGTTTCATCAAATGGAACTGAATGAAATAAATAATTATCCCAAAATTGAATCCAGTACTTTCCGCCTTGCTGATACTTTTCAGAGAAAAACCATTCTCCTTTATTTTGAATAGAATAAACACCTAAAGGAGTTTCTTCTCCAACTATACCAGTTGAACAAATAATTGTTTTGCAGAGTAACCAAGAATTAATTGTTTTTTTATAGACATATAGTTTTTGCTCATTAATATTAACATTGAGTAAGTAATTTGTATTACTAGTAATAGATTTTGAATTTATATTTTCAGGTGATAGTTCTTCTGTAATATTAGAATTTGATGTAGCATAAGATTTATTTTGAATAGAAAGATATTTTTCCTTTTCGGTATTTATAGAAGCAATTTTTTTATTAATATCATCGTCATCTAAAATATAATTATAACTATTAATTAGTGCTATGGCTTTTGTATAATAATTATTAGCACATAATGAATCAGCCTCTGAGAAAACATTATTTTTTATAAAGCTTTGGCATTTATTTATATAAATTATAGAATTACTATAATTTTTATTTGATGGATGTACCGACATAAAAGTATTATAAGCATCAATGTATTGTTTAGCATCAAATTGTTTTTTGCCTAAATAATAAGGATCTTCATAATCAATCTCATCTAATAAAGTCTCAGTATCTATATCAACAAAGTCATATGAAGATATTTCTATAATAATGTTTTTATATTCATTTTTACTAATAGTTTTATTTTTTAGTTTTGTATTAGTTTCTGATAATACCTCTTCAAAATAAGATTTTAAGTCTGTTGATAAACAGTAAGTTTTAAAAGGATTAAAATTATTGCTTGTAATTAATAATGAATTTGCATAATTAAAATTATTATTATTAAAAGCAGATTTAAAATTATTAAAAAAAATATTATAACTAATAGTTAAATATATTATTAATATAATTGATAAACTTAAGGGAATAAGTATTAAATACTTCTTCATTTGAACCTCCAATAACATAATATATAATATATTTACTTATTATTTCCTTAATAAGAATATATTATTCATCAAATAAAAATATGTTTTATAATTTACAAAAATGGAGTAAAATTATAAATAGAATAATAGGAGGAATTTATGAAAAAGGAAAGAATATTTGTAAAGTTTAAAAATTGTATTTATGATATGAAATCAATATTAAGATACTCTAAAGATGGTCTTTCAAAGGCAATAATATATATAATTCTTTTAAATGTACTTTTAGGATTAATTGTGGGTACTGTATCAGCTATACGTATAAATAATGGAATTTCGGAATTTAAGCTGACAATGTCAGAGCCTCAATATGAATTTAAAATAAAAGATGGACAGTTAACTCTGAAGACAGATAGTATAAAAAAAGAATATGATGATATAATGATATATATAAATGATTCATATAAACTAGATGAGAAAGATAAGGTAAAAGAAAATTTAAAGTATAAGGACCAATATATTTTGCTTTTAAAAGATGGAATAGCAATCAATATAGTTGATTATAATTTAATAGGATACAATATAAATTATACAGATATTATTGCAGATGGACTTAGCAATGAGGACATAATATCTTCATTAAACTTAGTGAGTATAGTTAGTATTCCTATATGCATTATATATACGATTATCAACGGAATAATTGATTGTTTAATAGTAAGTGTGTTTGTTGCATTTATAACTAAAGCAGTTATTAGTTTTATGGGCATTAGGAAAAGATTTGAAGAGTTGTATACTATAACATTATATTCATCAACATTTTCATTAATTGTTTTTGTTGTAATTCCAGCAATTATAATGCAATTTAGTTTACTTATTGGATTAATGTTTGGAGCAGTTATCTATAATATTTTAGTTATTAATTTTGAGAAAAAAGAGGAAATTCAATGAGTTTTTATTGAATAAAGTATTAAAGTGTGTTAATATAACTTATATGGACTTGTAAAAAAATGGAAATAAGGGGATTTTAAATGATTGAAAGTTTTAATATTAGTGATGAAGAGTTAGAAAAATTAAGTAAGGAAGAATTAATCACAATTATAAAAGAAATTAAAAGGCATACAAAAGAGCAAGGGGAATTTTTAATTAATATTTCTCATGATTTAAGAAATCCAGTAAATGTTATTTTGAGTTTAATACAAAGTTCCAAATACAATAGAGGGAATACGATAGAAGAAACTATAAAAAAATATGAAGAACAAGGAAAATGTATAAAAAGAAATGCTTTTAAAATAGTTAAGCTTATAAATAATTTAATTGATACTGAAAAATTAGAGAATAATTATTATAAGTTAAATAAGCAAAATGTAGAAGTAGTAAGTGTTATTGAAAATACAGTAATGTCTATAGAATGTTATGCAAGACTTAAAGGAATACAGTTGGTATTTGATACTAATATAGAGGAATGTATGGCAGCGATAGATGTTGAAGTTATAGATAGAGTAATACTTAATCTCTTATCTAATGCTATTAAATTTTCACCTAAGAATAGTGAAATTGATGTGTGTGTATTTGTGGGGAAAGAATCAATTGATATAAGTATAAAAGATCAAGGAATCGGTATAAAAAAAGAGGAACAGGATTTGATTTTTAATAGATTTACTCAAGGAAAGGCTGAAGAAACTTATAGACATAGAGGAAGTGGGATAGGATTACAATTATCTAGATATTTAGTAACTTTACATGGTGGGGATATTAGGTTAGAAAGTGAATATGGAAAGGGTAGTAATTTTATAATTACATTACCAATAACTCATATAGATAATTCAGAAAGTAATCTTAAATTTATGAAAAATAATAAAGTAGAACAATTAGAATTGGAATTTTCAGATATTTATTTATAATGAGTGCTTGATAAATTTTTAGGTTTGTGTTAATATGGTTTTGTTATTTTAATGCATATGGGGTGTTAGTTAAACGGATATAACATACCGCTACGGACGGTACATTATGGGTTCGATTCCTATACGCTCTGCCATTTAACAAAAAGTATCACTAATATAGTGATACTTTATTTTTATGAAAAAAGTGGCACTTTATATATTTTGT
>JALENK010000049.1 GCA_022767515.1 Clostridium sp. | reverse complement strand
ACTAAAATCATAGCTGAACGACCTGGAATAGAAACATTTCCACTTACTGTTCCTAATGATTCAGTACCTGCTTTAGTATCATTTGCAATAATAACCCAGTTACCATCACGATATATATTAGTTGGATTTGAACTTACATTAAATAAACAAGCTATTTTATTCCATTCACCTTGTGTATTATTTGTTAAAGTATATCCTATTGCGGTATTTCCTGAAGTATTTAACCAATTAATTCTATTACCAGCAGAAGTTGTAGGGTCTCTAAATGCTGAAAAATTCTTTCTAATTTCAATTAATCCCTTATAATAATTTGATAAATCTGAAAAAGTCTTTAATCTATTCCAATCAAGTTGATTTATAGAAGCAGGTGATTTATAACTGTTATGATCACCATTTTTACTTCTACCAAATTCTTCACCAGCTTGCATAAATGAAATACCCTGCGATGTTAATACAATTGCTGAAGCAACCTTATTCATACTAACTATATCATCATATCTTGAACCATTTTGATTATACCCCATAGTCATACATAAAATATCATATAATGCATGATTATCATGACATGATGTATATGTTATTACTTGTGATGGTTGCTTTGACCAAATATTTTGATTAATATTACTATAATCTCCACATTGTGCCTTAATACCAGCTATTACTTCAGTTTGTCTATTACCATTACCTGTAACCCAACCAGCATTAGATAATTTACCATCCCAAGTATTTCCTTTTATTGCATCTCTAGCATTGTCACTAAACATAGCAATATTATTATCTAATGATTTACAGTTAGCTTTATTAGCGTAACCTGATAAACTATTCTTAGAACCGTCACCACACCAAGGCTCACCCCACATCTTTATTTTAGGGTCTACTTTATTAAGTGCTTCTCTTATCTGATTCATTGTATTTACATCATGAATTCCCATCAAGTCAAATCTGAATCCATCTAAATGATATTCAGTAGCCCAATATACTAAAGAATCAATCATATATTTTCTATACATTGCCTTAGTTGAATCAGTTGAATTTCCACATCCTGACCAGTCTGTTGATGTATAGTAATATCCAGGAACTGTTCTATCAAGAGGTGAGTACTGTTGTTTCTGAAAATCATTTTGACTTCCACCTTGGCCAAATGGTGCATAAGTATGATTATAAACAACATCCATTACTACACCAATTCCTGCATCATGTAATGCCTTAACCATTTCTTTTAATTCTTTTACTCTTACATTACCATCATAAGGATTAGTTGAATATGAACCTTCTGGAACATTATAGTTCTTTGGGTCATATCCCCAGTTAAATACCTCTCCATCTGAGTTTCTTTCATCAACTGAGGCATAATCATACATTGGTAATATTTGTACATGAGTAACACCTAACTCTTTTAAGTGATCAATACCTGTTTTTGTTATTCCATCACCATTAAGAGTTGTACCTGTTTGAGTAAAAGCCATAAATTTTCCTCTGTACTTAGCATCTATACCTGAGCTTTGTGAATAGGAAAAATCCTTTACGTGTACTTCCCAAACTATAGCATCTGTCTGATTAGGAGATTCAACTCTGCTATCACTATCCCAACCTATTGGATCAGTTGAATCAAGATCAATAACCATCGATCTATCTCCATTTATTCCAGTTGTTCTTCCATAAACATCAGGTGTCTCTCTACCATCAACTATATAAGTATAGTAAGTGTTCTTTAAATCTCCACTAATTTCAATAGACCATACATTTTGAGAACCTTTAGTCATATCTTTAGTTTCTATAATTCCAGCACCTGCTTCACTGTCACTACCTGTTTTATATCTTTTAATTTGTACACTTGAAGCTGTTGGTGCCCAAACTTTGAAAGTAGTCTTACTACTTGTATAAGTAGCACCTAAATCATTTCCTGTATAAGCTTCATATTCTGCTGCTTGTACAGTTTGTGGCATAGATATCCCACTAACAACAGTGGACATCATTGCTGTAGTTAAAATTGTTGCAATTATTTTTTTTAACTTCATTATTTATCCCCCTTCATTATATTATTTCAAAATACCCTTTATATTGTTATATAAAGGGCATCCATTTTTACTAATTATACTGTAGTTTTTATTACGTAGCTTTTTGTTGTTGTTGTAATCTTTCCTGCTGAATCTTTTACTGCTACCTTTAATGTGTATGTTCCTGCCTTGCTTGGTTTCCACGTATAAGTCTTTGTTGTTGAAAGACTTGATTGTGCCTTTATTGTGGTTCCTTGAAGTACATAGAAATGATATTGTACTGTTCCATTTCCTGTTGCTGACGCACTTAATGTTATTGCTTTTCCTACTTCCTGTGGTGATGCTACACTTGTTTTAAATGATGTTATTTTCAATGTGCTACCATTTATTGTATATGACATAAGTCTAGTCTTTGTATCAGTTCCATCAGTTACATAAAGTGTTAATGTATATGTTCCAGCCTTAGTTGGTGTCCATGTACATGTTTTTGATGTTGAATAACTCTTTATTGTTGTTTCTGTTCCATTTAATTCTGCTACTATCTTATACTTTAATGTTGAGTTACCACCTGTTGCAGCAGCTGATAAGCTTATTGTACTTCCAAGAGTTGCACTGCTTGATGATGGTGATGTAGCTTTAAATGAAGTTATTGATATTGGATCATCAATTATATCATCTTCTATAACATAAGAAACTGATGATGCACTCTTAGTATTTCCTTTACTGTCTGTAACTGTAACACTTATATTATAAGTACCTGCTGTACTTGGTGTCCATAAAACAGAGTTAGTTGTTGAATTAGAAACTAGAGTTTCTGTACCAGCCTTTATAGTATATTTATATGGTGCTGTTCCACCTGTTACACTACCTGCAGTTATTTTAATTGTTGTATTTACCTTTTGTGGTGAAGATAAATTTACACTTGTACTTCCAATGCTTAAAGGTTGTTCGTCAATAACCTTAACATCTTCAAAAGTAGTTCCATCACACATAGTTGCTGTACCTACAACATAAGCATGTCCTGGTGCTAATGAACCTGATGGACATTTATTAGTTCCATCTGTAAATATTATCTTAGTATTTGCTGTTTGCCATTCATCTGGTAATTGATAGAAGTATACTCCATCTCCCTCATCTGACATTGCTACTCCTGGCCAGGCTTTAATTTCCTTTGCTGTACCTGTAGACTCATCATACACATAAGTACTTGGAGTTGACCATCCTGATGGTTTTGTAAGGTATAGTCCACCTTTTTTAACCTTTAATGGTTCTTTTTTAGTATAAGTAAATGTTTCTTCTGAATCACCATCTGCATTAGAAGCTTTTACAGTAACTGTAACTTTGCCTCCAAATGATGTTTGTGAACCAATTGTTAAAACTTTAGAGCTTGAAATTGAACCTGAATCTCCCTCACTTGTTGTATAAGTAGCACTTGTAGCGTTATCTACCTTTAACGTTACATCAAGTGTATCACTTGTAAATGTTGAAGTGCTTGGATTAGCTGTTATCTTAGGTGTCTTTTTAACTGGTCCAGGATTATATATTACATGAACCTTTCCACCCTCTAATTTACCTGAAATAGTTCCTCCTGAAACTGTAAATTGGTTTCCTGTAACTTGGTCTGTATAAGTACCATCTGCTACTGTTGTTTGTGAAGATATAGTTGTTGAATCTCCTAAGTTTATAATTACTGTTCCCTTAGTACCTCTATCTATTTGTAATATTTTACTATTACCATTTGGATTTCTTAAACATTCTTTTTCTCCAAGCATAGCATTTCTAAATTTATTAACTGCCGCTACTTCTGGTGCCTTAAATTCATCATTACCTTTAGCACCTAATACATTATTTCCCCAATAATTTCCTGATGAACCATTTGAACCATCTGGTCTACTGAAGAATAATGGTGTACCATTTTCACGAGCTGCTATTATTGCCCAACACATTCTTATATCCCAATCGCTCATCCAAGCTGATGGATGGCTATTACAATAAGTGTCATGAGATTCAACCCATGTTACTAGTCTATCTGGTGTAGCATGGTTCCAATTCATTATTCTTCCTGTTGAAAAATCTTTACTTCCTATAGCATCTCTTAATGTCTCACCATAACTACTAGCTGTCATATTCATATATGAAGCATATTCTTGATATGGTATATTTCTATCTTGAAGAACTTCTCCATAAATAAATAACTTATCTTTGTTGGCTAAGCTTACTCCATTTACTGCCTTTCTTCCTGTAGCAACATCCCAGAAATCATTAACTCCTCTAGTATTTGAAGAATCCTTAGGATCTGATGGAACACCTATATGCTTAGCTGTATCATAACGGAAACCATCACATCCAAGTGATATTATATCATTACAATATTTTAAATAATATTCTTGGAAGCCTTGATTTTCAGTATTAACATCTGGAAGTCCACCCATTTTTTGCAATGTACATTGATATCTATCATTATAGTCTCCTATGTCAGTAAATCCATTAGAATGATATAGCTGACCTTTTCCCATTCCTCCAGCTGCATTAGCTAAGTTTTGAGATACTCTTTGTAAATCTGGAGTTGTATGATTTGGAAGTACGTCTGTTATGATTTTAACTCCATACTTATCAGCCTCTTCACACATTGCCTTATAATCATCTCTTGTACCTAACTGATAATTACCTATAGTCCAGTCTGTTGGTTGATAATGCCACCACCAGCATCCACCTGTACCATTTTCATCAGTATATAACTTCATACCTGGATGACTATCATTACATCTATTTGCTGGAGAAGTTTGAACTGTAGTATAACCTGCTTCCGCTATATCCTTCATGTTAGCCTTTATAGTATTGAATGACCAACAGAATGCATGAAGAATTGCACCATCTTTTGTATTATCACATAATCCATAGTCAGCAGCTGACGGTACCTCTACCTCCTCTGTCTCTTCTGGAAGAGCTTTTCTAACATCTCCTGAATAAGTAAGTTCACTTGGTATTACACCTATATTAATATTTGTTGTTGTCGCTTTTGCTTCTACTGCAGGCAAGCTTGTAAAAGCTAACCCCGCAGAAACAACTAGTGTAGTAACAATACTAACTAATTTCTTAGATAAGTTCCCCATTGAATTCCCTCCTTTAACTATTTTATTAGTTCAAAATAGTCTATATTTACTGCTGTTCCAGTCGAATTTAAATTTCCAAGTTCTAAATATTCAATAGTAACTGTGTGCTTTTTATTTGTTAATCCTGTCTTAGTAAATACACACTTCTTATTTGCACTAGAGCTTGCATATAAATCAACCATATATGAAGTCCCATCAACAGTTACTTTAGCTATACCCATATTACTTGCTACTGTTGAATACATCTTTACTCCTGTTCCTGTAAATGAGAAGCTTGCCTTAGCAGTTGATGTAGCTCTCTTTATTTTTCTTCCACTAGCATTAGTTACTGAGACATCTTTCCAAGTTCCTGTATAAGTAATACCAGAATAAGATTCTTCTATCTTAGTAACTTGTGGATTTATCTTATAAGTAACATACTTAGATTTAACATTACCTTTTGTATCTTTTACATCTACCCAAATAATATAATCTCCACTTACTGTTGGTTTCCATGTAGCTGTTGCAGTTGTTGAGTAGCTCTTAAGCTTAGTCCATGAACCATCAACATTACATACCCAATATTGATATTGTAGTGTAGTTTTTCCAGTTGCCTTTGTAGTAAATTTAATTGAAGTTCCTACCTTTTGTGGTGATGCTACACTTGAAGTTAAACTAGTGATTGTTATTGGTTCTGCTGCCTTTACTACATATGACTTTGTTGTAGTTCTTATCTTTCCTTCTGAATCTTTTACCGCTACCTTTAATGTGTATGTCCCTGCCTTGCTTGGTTTCCATGTATAAGTCTTTGTTGTTGAAAGTGCTGATTGTTGAACTACTTTTCCATTCAAGTATGCATAAAAATGATATTGTATTGTTCCATTTCCTGTTGCTGACGCACTTAATGTTATTGCTTTTCCTACTTCTTGTGGTGATGCTACACTTGTTTTAAATGATGTTATTTTTATTGGATTAGTTATCTTATATGTTTTTGTTTTTGTTGTAATCTTTCCTGCTGAATCTTTTACTGCTACCTTTAATGTGTATGTTCCTGCCTTACTTGGTTTCCATGTATAAGTCTTTGTTGTTGAAAGACTTGATTGTGCCTTTATTGTAGTTCCT
>JALENK010000082.1 GCA_022767515.1 Clostridium sp. | reverse complement strand
GCTTACTAAATTCTTGCTTAATTTTGCCTTTATGTCTGAACCTTTAGCCACTACTTTCACCTCTTTGCTTATTTGTAAATATATTACATAAAGTGCAAAGATAAATCTTTACACTTTACATAATAATTAATTAACTTTTTTTCACTAAAATCAAAATAATTTACCATCGCCATCTGGATTATCAATATTACAATCAGGATAAATTCTATTTCCCACATCACCTGATTGAATATTTACATTGTTCATATCTGCCATATAAATTTGAATATTACCATTTTTATAAACAGCAACCACATATGCATTTCCTATACTTTCCATTGCTTTTGATTTGATTTTAGGTTGTTCATAATATGTTTCTAAAATCTTTTTAGTATTTAAATCAGAATCCTTACTTTCATCAACCACAATAGTTGTAGGATTATCTGAAAGATTTTCAATATCTATTGTATTATCCGCAACCATTGAGGAAACAATTGTATGCAAATTTTTAGCTACTTCCAAATCTGTTTTCCTTGCAGAATTTTCTTTAAGCTGCATAAATTTTGGTATTGCTATAGCTGCAAGTATAGCTATTATAGCAATTACTATAATTAATTCTATTAATGTAAATCCTTTTGATTTTAATTTATTCATATTATATTACCGAATTTAATTTTACCAATCAGCAATATCTGCATCTGGATAAATTCTATGACCTGATGTTGCATCAGCACCTACATATACTTCTATGTTTCCATTTTTTTTAATTTCTACATAATATGTTAAGTTACTTCCTGCTGCAGTTTTTGCTGCGTCAGATTTAATTTCAGGAGTGTCTTGTAAATTATTACGTACTAAAACACCAGGATCTGTTGTATTACCTTCTGTTTTTGATATTGTAAATCCAGTACTAGTTATCTTATCATCAGCAATAAGTGATGCTACAGTAGTTTGAATGTTCTTTGCAGTAGATAAATCTGACTTTTTGTTACCATTTTCTCTGATTTCCATGAACTTAGGAATAGCAATAGCAGCTAAGATTGCAATGATTGCAATAACGATGATTAACTCGATAAGAGTAAATCCTTTAGCTTTTTTCTTTTTGTTTTTTAATGTGTTTAATAAGTTTCTAATCATTTTAAAAACCCTCCTATAAATTTTATTTTACTTTTTATATTAAATTTTAATATAAACTAAGACATTTGTTGATACATATCAAACATTGGAAGCATAATTGCAATAACAAGAACTCCAATTGCACCACCCATTACTATAATCAATGCTGGCTCAATAAGTGATGTAGCTGTTGTTATAGCTTGGTCAACTTCTTCATCATAAAAATCTGCTGTTTTGTTTAATATGTCATCAAGTGAACCAGATTCCTCACCTATTTTAATCATAGATGATAACATTTCTGGAAAAACTGTTGCCATACGAATAGGTTCACTTAAGCCTTCACCCTTTACAACTTTTTCCCTTATAGAATTCATTTCCTCTTCAGCTACTTTGTTTCCAAGAACCTCTGTAACTATTGGAAGAGCCTCTATTAAAGATATACCTGAACTTAGTAATGTTGACATAGTTCTAGTAAATCTTGATGTGATTATTTTTCTATTTAAATCCCCTATTACAGGAAGTTTAAGCTTAAATCTACTAAAGAAATCATATCCCTTAGCTGTCTTTCTGAACATATTAATTCCTACTACAAGACCTGCAATTACAATTAATATGATAACAATATTTTCTCTCATAAAATCACTAAGTGCTAAAAGTGCTACTGTAATTCCTGGCATTACTAAATCTTCAGAGTCAAATATCTGTCTAAATGTCGGCATTACAAAAATCATAATCGCCATTATTGCTATCACTGCAACTATAGCAAGCACTATAGGATATATCATTGCTGATTTTACCTTATTATTTATTTTATTTTCTTTTTCAAAGTGAGTTGCCATTCTAAGCATAATTTCATCCATATTACCAGTAGCCTCACCTGACTGTACCATACTTATAAGGAGCTTTGGAAAATCCTTTGGATAATTTCTCATACACTCTGAAAACATCTTACCTTTTTTAACATCCTCACAAATTTCTCCTAAAATCATCTTTAGCTTTTTACTAGTACATTGAGCCTCCATCATTTCAAGGGCATTTGTTATAGAAACTCCGGCATTAAGCATTGTAAACATTTGCCTACAAAACACTGCCAAATCCTTAGTTGTAACCTTATTATTTAAATTTAGGTTTCCTATTTCCTTACTTCCGGATACCTCCTCTATTTTTAGTGGATAATAACCATTAGCTGTAATCATTTCAACAACTTCATCTCTAGTATTTGCTTCATGAATACCCTCTATTTTATTACCATCACTTTTCATAGCTCTGTAATTAAATTTTTTCATTTTAATACTTCACCTCTAACCTTCCTTAATCATAGCTATAGTAGCTAACTCTTTTACAGTTGTCAGACCGTCTAAAACATGCTTTATACACTCTTCTTCAAGAGTTGTCATACCATTTTTTCTTGCTATATCCTTTAAAACATTAGGATCCTTTGTCCTATTGATTGCATCCTTTAGTTCTCTGTCCATTTCCATTACCTCATAAAGTCCGACTCTTCCATAATACCCTGAGTTATGACATCTACCACAACCTTTTCCCTTGTATATCTTTAATGGCTTATCTTTAGGTTGTCTTAATATCTTCTTTTCATAAGATGAAGCTTCATATTCTTCCTTACAATAAGGACATATTCTTCTTACTAGTCTCTGTGCTATGATACCTGTAAGCGAGGTTGATGCCAAGAAAGGCTCAACTCCCATATCTATAAGTCTTGTAACAGATGACGCAGCATCATTTGTATGAAGTGTACTCATAACCAAGTGTCCTGTAATGGCAGCCTTAATTGCAATCTCAGCTGTCTCGTTATCTCTAATTTCTCCAATCATTATAACATCAGGGTCTTGTCTTAAGATACTTCTAAGCGCACTTGCAAATGTCATTCCTGCCTTACTGTTTACGTTTACCTGGTTAATTCCTTCCAATGTATATTCAACCGGGTCTTCAACAGTAATTATATTAACATCATCTGAGTTTATTTCACTAAGCTCTGTATATAATGTAGTTGACTTACCACTTCCTGTTGGTCCTGTAACTAAAACAATACCAAAAGGTGAACGTACCATTCTGTCTATCTTTTTAAGATTCTCATCAGCTATACCAAGCTTTTCCTTACCTAATTTATAATTATCTCTGCTCAGTATTCTTATAACTATTTTTTCACCATTAACTACTGGAAGTATTGATACTCTGAGATCCACATCAGTTTCTCCAACCTTAGTAATAATTCTTCCATCTTGAGGTATTCTTCTTTCAGCTATATTCATATTCCCAAGAATTTTAATTCTTGTAACAAGTGGACCTAAACTTTCCCTTCCCAAGACATTTACTGTCTGAAGCTTACCATCTATTCTATATCTAATCCTTATTTCATTTTCAAAAGGCTCGATATGAATATCTGATGTACGCATCTCAATAGCATTTTTAAATAGCTTGTCTATCATTTTAACTACTGGAGCATTTTTGACATCATCCATTTCCTCAATGTTTTGGGATTGTTGTTGCTGTGCTATACTTTCCTTTGATTCTTTTCTAAGTTCTTCTGCTGCTTTATTAACTTGTTCTGTACTATAATTAACTTCTATGAATTTTCTAATATCTTTCTTTGGTGCAATAAAAGTTTTTACTTCTAGACCTGTAGAAATTGCTATATCATCTATGGCAAATATATTAAGAGGATCTGCCATTGCTACTTTTATTTTTCCATCTTCAAAGCCAAATGGTGCTAACATATGTTTGTCACATATCTTCTGTGGTACTATCTTAAGTACTTTTTTATCACACTGAACATTACCAAGGTCTACTTCCTTAATACCAATTTGCTGTTCTATAGCATGTATAATATCGTACTCAGTTACAAACCCCTTTTCAACTAGTACCTCTCCTAGCTTCATTCCTTCTTCTTTTTGTATTTTTAATGCTTCGTCTAATTGTGCCTTATTTATTTTGTTGGCAATAACGAGTATTTCACCTAATCTTCGTTTTTGTATTATAGCCATAACTTCTCCACCTTTATTTACCTTCTTAACTAATATTATATATCAATGCTATTAAATTTCAATATTTTTTTTATACTTTTGTAAACTTTTTTTAATATTTATCTTAATTTGTTTACAATTGAAGAAAATTACTAATATACATATTAATGATAGTATTTCCAAAAAATATACTAAATAGGCAACCAATTGCCAAATATGGACCAAATGCTATAGCCTCTTTGCCTTTTTTCTTTTTTACTATTAATATTATTGCTGCAACTATACCTCCTACTATAAAAGCAAAAAATATATTAAATATAGTTGCCTTAAAACCTAAGAATAATCCTGCAACTGCGGCTATTTCAACATCTCCAAAGCCCATTCCACCACCTAAGGTTATTGCAAATATAAGACCAATTACTCCTACCCCTACTAATAAACCATATACATTATCCATAGGAATCTCTCCAATACTTATCCAATCATAAACAAAGAATCCAATTCCTATTAATAAGCCTGTAACTATTGTAGACAAATAAACATATTGTGTTTTAAAATCTATCATTCCAATAACAATCATAAGCGAAGTTAAAAACATATATTTTAAAGTTTCTATTTCCATTCCATATTTCATATATATTAATGTACATACTATACAATTGAATAATTCAATCATTGGATACTGAATAGAAATTTTTTGTTTACAATTTCTACATTTACCACCTAAAATTATATAACTTAATAC
>JALENK010000066.1 GCA_022767515.1 Clostridium sp. | reverse complement strand
GCAACAAAAGGCATATATTCTTCCGGAACTACACATGTATAAGATAAATAATTCAATATTGTATTTATATTTATTAAAGCAAATATATGCCAATCTTTTTTAATAATTATAAAATAAATAACTGAAAGCATTTCTCCTGCATAGCCATATCTATCATGCATCTTTGGCAAAAAGAAAGTTACCAAAAAAATAACCAAAATACTCAAATGTAACATTTCTTTCTTAGATAATCTGCCTTTAGTAAACAAAACAAATATCATAAGAAAAATCAATAATAATAAGGTTAAAATTATTCCAGGTTTAATTAAATCTATATTATCAATAGAAAAGAAATAATATATATTGGGATAACCAAAGACTGTCTTATAACTATATTCTCCAACCTGACAAAAATACGCATCAAAAACTGATGATATTGGCCTTCCACACATAACTGCTGGTATATAACATATAATATTCACAATAGGTATCCATAAGAATTTTAAAATAGAAAAATTCCTATTCTTTAAAAATATAATTCCTATACATGGTAAAATAAAAATTGCCTGAAGCTTGAAGGTTAATGCGAATCCATACATTATAAATGCTAAATTATACTTTTCCTCAAGCATAAAATACAATGTAAATATCACAAAAGCTGTATATATACTATCACATTGTCCCCAAAGTGCACTATTTGAAAATGCTGTAGGCATTAATAATATGCAAGCAAAAGCTAAAAATGAATAATAATTTTTATTTTGATTATCTTTATAAAAGTGCGAGACAATCTTAAATGCCCCAATAGCCAATACAAAATCAAATATGAATGACAAAAACTTTATTAAATACAAATCATTTATAGGCAAATAGGTAAATAACGCCAAGAAATACAAATATATCGCATTATAATCAGCTTCTACAGTTGAAATAGCCTCAAATCCACCGTTTTCTCTCAAATGCTTAATCCAAACTGATAAAAACTGAGTGTAATCACCACTTGCCACATCTATTACTATTAGTTTTAATACCATTACTACAAAGCAAATAAATAAACAGCATCTTAAGGTATTGCTATTAATATATGCTTTCAGGCTATCTTTTTTTTGCACGCTAATTCTCCTTGTTTGACTTTTTCAAAGATTTAAGAGCAGTCGAAATACTTATAGGATTACCATATTTTAATGTACCTTGCCTATATATCTTAGCTCCAATAAATCCCGCACCCAATGTAGTTACAATTAATAAAATAGCTGAAATTACTATCTCTATGACACTAACCGTACCCATTCCAACTCTTACAAACATCGCTACACACGAACTAAATGGTATATATGACAGTATCTTCATAACTGAACCATCAGGCTCTGTTAAATTCATCATAACAAGCATAAACACTACTACCATTATCATTGTAAGTGGAGTTGCACTCTTATTTACATCTTCAACCTTTGAAACAAGTGCTCCAAGTCCTCCAAATAAGAAGGAGTATAAAAGATATCCAAATAATCCAAATATACTAAATACAATCAAAACTTCAGCCGGAATATTTAGCAAAAAGTCAAGCTTTCCTTTCCAAGCATTTCCATTTATATTATAAGTAATAAGTGCTGCTGAAAGAATAAGTGCAACCTGAGTAATACCTGCTATAGCCCCTGCAATTACCTTACCAAAAATTAAGCTATTACTGCTTGTACTAGTAACTAAAACTTCCATTGACCTGTTGCTCTTTTCAGTAGCTACAGAGACTGCTATCATCTGACCATACATAATTACCATCATATAAACAATAAACACTAACATATAAGTATAAGCAAAGTTTTTTGCCGAATCCTTTCCAAGAACATTTACTTCTGACGTAATAGGAGTGTTAATTATATTTTCTATTTCTAAGACATCTAAACCTTTAGACGCAAAATATTTATCTCTATTAACATTAGACATAAGTGTATTAAAAGTTATATTTGTATCACTATCAAAACTACTATTATATACTACATTTACATATTCTGTAGTAGACTTAATTATAAAGCCTTCTGCAACTTCCTCTTCCTCTATAGCCTTATTAAGTTCCTCTTCAGTATTATATCTTTTCCATTCGGAATTTTGAAAATATTGCTTTAATATTTCATCATTTTCTATTATGTTATTACTATCTAATATTGCATAAGTAGTTTTTTCAGTATCTTCACTTCCATTAAAATCAATAATAGAAGGTAATGATAATCCAATAATAATTGCCAATACTAATAATATATTAGTAATTATCCAAGATTTACTCTTAAAATATCCTCCAAACTCAAATAATAAAACTTCCTTAAACTGCTTCATTATTGTCACCTGCCTTTAATACAAATATATCATTTAGTGTTGGTTCATATTCTGCAATTTTTTCTATATCTATATCTGATTCAATTAGCTTTTTAAGTAACTCTTTCTTTGAGTTTTGTGAATTTAAATTAAGTACCAAAAATTCTTTTTTTACAGAGTCGACAGTTACAATGTTTGAATATTTTTCTTCGCATATTGCCTTAAGCTCATCCAAAGAATAATTATTTGCACTTAATATCATCTTATCTTTACCATATTCTTTTTTTATCTGTTTTAAATTTCCACTTAATACCTGATTACCACTATTAATTATTACTATATCTTCACAAAATTCTTCTACATATCCCATCTGATGACTTGAGAAAATAACAATTTTACCTTCAGCTATAAGCTCATTTACAATATCCTTTAATACTTGTGAGTTAACTGGATCTAATCCACTAAACAACTCATCTAATATTATTATGTCAGGATTACATACAAGTGTTTGTGCTACTTGTACCTTCTGCTGATTTCCTTTTGATAATGTTTCAAGAACATTATTTGCATATTCTTCTATACCAAGCTTTTTAAGCCATTTCATACCACTTTCTTTTGCAGCAGCTTTTTTCATACCTCTAAGTGAAGCCAAAAAGACAATCTGGTCAATTATCTTTTTCTTAGGATACAGTCCTCTCTCTTCTGGCAAATAACCAATTTTTTCTGGATTTCTAACAAAAGGCTTTCCATCTAATAAAATTTCTCCTTCATCTGCTTTAAAAACATCCATAAGTATTCTTATGGTAGTTGTTTTACCGGCTCCATTTCTACCAAGCAGTCCTAGTGCTTTACCACTTGATACCGAAAATGAAATACCATGAAGAACTTCTTTGCCTTGAAAGCTCTTTTTTAGATTTTTAACTTCTAATTCCATTCTTACCCTCCTAAATCTATATTTATATAATAAAAATCTAACAACAATAATATATTGTTAGATTTTTTTGTCTAGATTATATTAAATTATGATTCTTTAATGCTTGTTTTAAAACTTCTAGATTCTTATCAGTCATAGTAGTTAATGGTCTTCTAAGTTCCCCTACCTTGTAACCTACTAAATTCATTGCAGTTTTTATAGGAATTGGATTAACCTCTATAAATAATGCATTAATTAAATCTAATAATTCAATTTGTAATTTGCTACTTTCTTCAACCTTTCCTTCAAAGAATAGCTTACATATATCACTTGTTTCTTTTGGCATTATATTAGATAATACTGAAATAACCCCTTTACATCCAAGTGATAACATTGGAACTATTTGGTCATCATTTCCAGAATAAACATGTAAATTATCCTTACATAATGCTCTAATTTTAATTACTGCCGAAAAATCTCCGCTTGCTTCCTTTGTAGCAACTATTCTTGGATGCTTTGATAATTCTAAGTATGTTTCAGGCTGAATATTAACTCCAGTTCTTGAAGGAACATTATATAGAATTATTGGAATGTTTACTCTATCTGCTATATAAGTAAAGTGTTCTATAAGTCCCTTTTGTGAAGTCTTATTATAATAAGGTGTCACTAATAAAAGTGCATCTGCTCCAACCTCTTGTGCATATATAGATAATTGAACTGCATAATCCGTATCATTTGAACCAGTTCCTGCAATTACTGGTATTCTCTTATTTACGTAATCAACTGTAAACTTAATAGCAGCCTTGTGCTCTTCATCCGTTAATGTTGCAGACTCTCCAGTTGTTCCAGTGATTATAATTGCATTTGTTCCATTTTCTATATTATAATCAATTAACTTTGCAAGTTCATCAAAATCTATTCCATTCTCATTTAATGGTGTTACAATAGCTACACCTGCGCCCCTAAATATTTCTTTTTTCATAATTATTACTCCTCTAACATAAAAAAATAATCTCTATATTTCATTATAGTAAAAATATAGAGATTTTTCTATATAATTTATAATATTTTAACTACTTTTTTATTTTAAATATACATGTTCCATATCTAGGAAGCTTTATATTAAAGTAATATGGGAATACTTTTTCTTTAGGATTTTTAATATTCTTTTTTCTTTCTTTATAGTCCTCAAATTGTGTAGTCTTTAAAACTCCATCATTTAATATATTGCATCCACCATATATCTCATTCTCTGTATTTAGTATTTCTACCATTTCTCCCTCTTCAAAATATCCAAGAGCATAGTCTTCATAATATTTATCTAAAGTATTCATAACTATTACTAAACTTTCATCTTCATAAGTTCTAATATATGAAAACACTCCATGCTTAGAATCATCTGCATCTATCCACTTGAAGCCTTCCTCTGTAAAATCACCTTTATTTAATGAAGGGTAAGATACATACATCTTAGATAAATCCCTAAAGAACCTATGAAACTTTTCATGTTTTTCAAACTCTAAAATTTTCCAATCCAGTTCCTTACTCTCATCCCATTCTCTAAACATAGCAAGCTCATTTCCCATAAAATTAAGCTTCTTTCCTGGATGAGTATACATATATGCATATAAACTTCTACACTGAGCAAACTTATCCTCATAGCTTCCCCAAAGCTTATCTATTATTGTATGCTTTCCATGAACAACTTCATCATGAGAAAATGGCATCATAAAATGTTCACTTCCAAAATAGTACATAGAAAAGTTAATTTTATTGTGCTCATAATGTCTATCTATTGGATTAATTGAAAAATACTTTAATGTATCATTCATCCATCCCATATCCCATTTATAATCAAATCCAAGTCCTCCCATTTCAACTGGGTCTGTAACTTTGGGAAATGCTGTACTATCTTCTGCAATTAGAAGTATTTCTCTAAATCTTTCATTCAAACCTGCATTTAAAGTTTTTAACAAATCAACCCCTGCCACATTTACTCCTCTGTCACTATTTCCTTGCCAATATAAAGCATTAGCTATCGCATCCATTCTAAGTCCATCAAAATGGAAATTTTCTAACCAATAAGCGGCTGATGAAAACAAGAAGCTTCTGACCTCTTTTCTGAACAAATTAAAATTACATGTACCCCATTCGCTATATTCTAAACCTTTGTACTCATATTCATATAAACAAGAACCATCAAATCTAGCTAAAGCAAAATCATCCTTTACATAATGTACAGGCACAAAATCCAATATAACCCCTATACCTTCATTATGACATTTATTAATGAAATATTTCAATTCATTAATATTACCATACCTTGCAGTAAGACTAAAATAGCCAGAAACCTGATATCCCCATGAACCATCAAATGGATGTTCTGTAATAGGCATAAGTTCTATATGAGTGAAGTTCATTTCCTTAACATATGCTATAAGTTCATCACATATCTCTGTATAATGATACCATTTGTCTACTATGTTCGTAGAAGCATTATGCTTCATTCTCCATGAACCAAAATGCAGTTCATATATATTTAATGGAGCATCTAGTGCCTTAGTTCTACTTTGAATCCAATTTGAATCAGTAAAATTGAAATCATTATATTTTGTTACAATTGAAGCTGTCTCTGGTCTTAGCTCTCCAAAAAATGCATATGGGTCAAACTTATCTACTACTCGCCCTGTACATTGAAATACCCTATACTTATATCTCGCACCTTCTTTTACATTAGATATAAACAAAGAATAAGTTCCTCTGTTATCCAATCTTTGCATTTCATAACCATTACCATACCAGTTATTAAAATCTCCAATTACCTGTATTTTAAAAGCTTTAGGTGCACAAACCGTAAATCTTACACCCTCCACTCCATTTTCTACTGTAAAATGAGCCCCAAACTCCTCATATGAATTGAAAGAACTACCATTATAAAATTGATTTATAGTATCCCAGTTCATAATTTACCCCCTCTTCATATTTGCCTTGAATAATTATATATGAAATTATATAATTATTATATATGCTTTAAAAAAATTAGTAATACTTTTACTACTATTTTATATATAAACATATCCAATATGTAAATGTCAAGGGGGAATAATTATGAATAAAAATTCATATCCATTAATTATAAATGAAACTATTATCACAATATATAGGCTGGTGCTTGTACCATACATAAATTCTTTTAAGAATTTCTTAAGTCCTCTACAGTTTTTAACTCTATGTATTATAGATAGAAATAAAGAATCAACAATTACATCACTTTCTAATTCCATGAATATGCCAAAGCAAAACATGACTAAAATAATTACTAAATTAGAAGAATTAGAACTGGTGCAAAAAAAGCAAAATAGTATAGATAAAAGAATTACAAATATTTATGTAACAGAAAAAGCACTAACATTTATGAGAGAAAATTCTTTAGATAATTCTAATAGAATGTGCAAATTTTTAAGTAATCTTTCAGATGAGGAATTAAATGAATTTTATACTTCATTAACAAAGATTAATAATGTTTTATCCAAACTAGAAGAGAATCATTTTTAATTGTTTTTAAATTATATTAAAAGGACTAATTGCAAATTGCATTTAGTCCTTTTAATTCTTACTTATATTTTTTTATTTGGTAACATATATACAACACTTATTTTATTATAACCATCTTTTTTTATCTTAATTTTTCCATTATGAAATCCAATAAGCTTCACAGTAACAAATAAATTTATACTATTACATTCCAAACTTTTGTTAGCATTTATATATTTTTCGATAGTTTTTTTTATAGTTTCATATTCTATCTTCTTTTCATCAAAATATATATTTTCAAAAATTAAAGAAACCCAATCTTTATCAATATCTAGATTAATAATAAAATCATCATGAACTTTTAAATGTTTTATTACATAATTCATTCCATTTAAAATTACCATTTCCATCATAGAAGAATCAAACGCCATAATATGTTCCTCTTCATTTGTATCAAAAATCATATTTTGTATACTACTATTGTATTTAAATATATTATTTAAAATTCTTTCAGTAAATGCCACTATATCTTGATTTTGAGGAGAATAACTAATAATGTTTGTATCAATCTCTGTAGCAAGAATAATATTATTTATCATACTAAATAATAATAAAGTGCTATTTTTGATAACATCAAAATACTTTATATACTTATCATAATATTGACTTTCTTTTTCTTTTTCAAAATTTCCTTCCATTAACTGTATAAAAGAAAATATTAAATTAATTGGAGTCATAAATTCATGCATTAAGTTAGAGTAAAATTGCAAACTTAACTGCCTTGTTTCCTCTTTAATCTTACTTGTTTTAGTAACATTTCTAATTATTCCACAGATTCCTGCTAGTTCTAAATATTCATCATAAAAAGGTACCTTTGTAATCTGAATACATTTATCACTAATATTTTCAGTATAAACTGCTGTTTTTCTATTAACTAACACATCCTCATTATATAATGATAGTAAATTTAAGACAGAATTTTCCCTAAACGTTGTATCGCTTTTTTTATCCATTATTTCATCCTTAGTAATATGTAAAATTTTACACATAGATTCATTACAATACTTAAATTTATAATTTGAATCAATATAGAAAATACCATATGGAAGAGTGTCAATAAGCTGCTCAAACATTAACTCCTTTGATATTCTAAGCGAACTAATATTGGTAGAATCATCTATGTTATATTCAACAACTATTACTCCCTCCAAGCGTCCATTTACATTAAAGGGAAAAACATAATTTATAAGTGATATTCCATTAATCTCTCTTATAGAAGATGTAGTTTTTCTTCTACCAGAAATAACACTATAATTATCATCTAATATTTTTTGAGAGGTATTATTCCCCAAAACATCATATATTGAACTGCCTATATACTTCCTATTTATTAGAATATTATATTGCTTTGAATAAAAGCTTTCTGCTACATCATTATAATATATTAATCTATTATATTTATCTTCAATATAAACCATAGTTTTTTCTTGATGCAATATAGTATGCATTATACTTTTTTCAACCTTTATATAATCATAAAATGTAAGCATATACAAGCTTTCATCAAGCTTTTTAATTTTTATATTATAAAAATTAAAAAGTATAGGAACAAAGACAAAGCATTCTATTTCTTTTTTAATTTCATTACACTTATTTAAAGCAGAAATAAATTCTTTTTTATCATATTCCTGTAATAGTTCTGAAAACTTAGAATTTATATAATCTACTTTATCTGCTTTTTCATAAAACTTATTATTTACATATATAATTTCTATATCTTTATCTTCTATTTTCCCAATTATGCACGGAAGAGGCATGCATCTTAGTAAATTATTATATAATTCTTTTTTCATCTCTTTTCTCTCCTAAACTTTACATATATAAATCCGAGAATGCTATTTCTACTTCACTATTAATATCACCATAATGGTTTATCATATCGCTATCATAAGTATCTTTAATAAACTTTACAGGCAGAACCAAGGTGAACTTTGTAAATCTTCCTTTTTCACTATCAACCTTAATATTACCTCCATGAATTTTAGCATATTCCATCGCTAAAGACAGACCTATACTTGGACCTTCACATACTTTTGTAAATCTATTTCCTATCTGTTTAAACTTCCTAAAAATATTTTCAAAATCGTCCTTATCTATACCTATTCCATCATCAGTTACAGAAATATCTATTGCAGATTTCCTATAATATATTTCTACCTTAACATGTCCACCTTCTGTGTTAAATTTAATAGAATTAGATAAAAGATTAAGTAATATTCTTGAAACCTTAAACTTATCAAAAGAAAATACACATTCATCAATATTAGTCGTAAAACTTAGCTCTATTTTCTTCATATCAAAATATGCTTTAGATGTGTCTATTAATAATTTGATATATTCCACAATATCTTCTGTATTATATGTTACAACTAATTCTTTCTTTTCAATCAAAGATAAATCAACTATATTATTGATAAGCTTAAGTAGTCTCATTCCATTTTTTCTTGCGATAGACAAATATCTATCATATTTTTCACTAAAATCCTTATCTAAAGCTTGAACCATTTGTAATGCAGCAAAATAGTTACCTAACGGAAATCTAATCTTATCAGAAAATTTCTTTAAAAAATCTATACTAAGTCTTTCTAATTCCTTTCTTTCATAAATATAATCTGAAATATTTCTAAATGTAGTTAAAACTCCTTCTGAATAATTAGAACAATTAAAAAAAGGAACTTTTTCAATCAAATAATAATTGCCATCAATAAACATATACGGTGAATCATCTATATACCTTGCTGTAATAATACTATTTTTACTCTTTATAACAGATGAATCTAATTTTAATAAATGCTCTGCTCTACTTTCATCCTCAAACAAAGCAGAATAAACTGTTCTAGCTTTAGCTCCACTTAATTTATTTCTATTATTGCCGATCAAATAAGTTAAAGTAGAATTCATATATATAATATTACCACTATTATCAGAACATAAAATCATATCAGGAACATAATCTAATAATTTTTCAAGTAATTTGTATCTAAATCCAAGAATTGCTGTATTATCATCAAGCTTTTTCTCTTCACTTATATCTATTAATGAGCCTACCTCAAAATTAGGTATTGATGATCTATAAGATGTATTTGCAAATAGCTTATTATCAACTACCTTTAAGCATTCAGTATAGCTCTCATCATTCTTAAGTAGGGGAGATGTATTAAACTTTTGATATTTTTCGCCTTTTTCCCCATTCAAAAATATACATCTTCCTAAACTATCCTTCATATATATATCAATTTTTGAATACTTAAGCACATCTTTAGACCACTTGTTAAACTCATTTTTATAGGTAAACCAAAGTGCAAAATAATTATCTAAAAGCCTATTTATCACTATATAGTAATATGCCCCAAATCTTGGAATAAGCTCACAAATTTCAATTTCCTCTTCATGATTATTAAGTATATTATACAAATTATCATTATCAATTTGAAGCAATTCAGATATTTCAACATTTTCATACTTACAATTACCTAATAGTTCTTTAATAGGATTATTAATTCCGCATACATAAAACTTATCATTATTGAAATTTCCCCATATACACCCTATAGTACTTTCATCTATTATTTCTTTGTATAATTCTTCCATCATTAACTCCTCATACCTTAATACTTATATATTAACACATAAAATGATAAAAAATATATTTTTAGAAATATTTTCTATATAATTTTTTTATTAAATATTTATTTAGCATATATGGAAAATCATTAATTATCCTTTCTAGGCACTTTTTACAAAAAAATTCACTTTGCTTATTAAGATTTTTCTTTTCTCCCCAAATATGTGTAAAATCCTTCTGCTTATTTAACTCAGAAAAATTATACAATTTATTAATAGACTTTTTTTTATATTCTGCACACATCGCTAGCAGTCTCTGTTCAGCAAAAACCATATACTTTATTCTATCCTCTGCCTCATAATTATTAATCATAAAATCTATTGCCTTTGAAACATAATACTGTTTAAATTCATTATTTGAAATATATAGAAATGCTGTATTTACTGGCTTAACCTTCCAATTCCAATCAGAATTGAATATATATCCATTTTTTTTAAAATATTCCTTATCAGGATAAATACCATCTATAATTTCTTCCTCATGAATCACCACAACATCCTTATCCCATATATCAGAATTTAGTCTGTTCCATACAATCAAATCCATATCTAGCATAACAATCGGTGCTTGTACACTTGATAATGCATAAAGCTTTCCAGCTGCCCAATAATATTTAGGGTTTATTTTTTCTGGTACCTTATCTAAAAAACAACTTATATTATTATCCCACAAAAATTCTAATTCTAAGCTCCTTATATACTCGAATCCTATACTATCTGTAATTAACCTTAGCCTACCGTTTTTTTTCCGCCAATTTAATGCTGAAAGTATCATTACTAATAGTTCATAATCTTTCATTTCATATTTTGAAGTTAAATTACTAATTAAATAAGGTTTAGTCCATAATGAATGAAATGCTTCAATCATATTAAGTCTAAACCATATCCTACAATTCCCGAACTTGATGTAACTATTTCATCATTCTCAGAACCTTGATTATTCTCATTGTTCTTCTCTTCATTTTCATCTTCAATTAAACCATTTAATTTTAGCTTTTCAACTTCATTCTGATAGCTCTCCAAATAAACGTACTGCTCTATTTTTTTTACTATATTAAGTATAAATATGTTTTTACCATCTAACTTAATATTTATCAATAATTTTTGATATTTTATATCCTCAGACCAAAATTCTTCTTTTGTAATCAATTTATTTCTAAACTTCTTAGCACTTATTGGTATTTTATGAAGCATATCATATCTTATTGGAAGATAAGAATTAACCCCATCAAAAAAACACGTATATATACTACTTTCAATTAACATTGCAGCTTCATCTTGTGTTATTATTTCTCTTGCAAAATCGAACTTATCTAATAAAATAGTGGCCATATTTATTTTTTCTTCTTCGTTTATCTCATCAATATTGTCCTGTTTTGTACATAATCTTGTTCTTATATTCATATACCAACAACTACTCCTCACTACTATTTTATTAACTATATACTATTATTATACCACCTTAATTCTAATATGTATCGCAATAATATACATTTTTATGAATTATTTTTTCTTAGAATCTATATAAAAAAATGGAAGTAACAATTGTTACTTCCTACCTATTAAAATATTCAAGTCCTATAACTTCTCTAACTTCTTTAAGTGTGGCTGCTGCTATTTCTCTTGCCTTATCACTACCCTTCTTTAAGATATTATATATCTCATCAATATCACTCTCATATTCTGCTCTTCTTTTTCTAATTGGCTCAAGTTCTGCTTGAAGTACTTCATTTAAATACTTCTTAACCTTAACATCTCCAAGACCACCACGAGTATAATGTTCCTTCATTTCTTCTAAAACATCCTTTTCCTTACAGAAAGCATCTAGATAAGTAAATACTGTATTGCCTTCAACTTGACCTGGATCTTCAACTCTTATATGATTTGGATCTGTGTACATAGACATTACCTTTTTTCTTACAGTATCTGCATCATCTGATAAGTAAATACAATTACCTATAGATTTACTCATCTTAGCCTTTCCATCAGTACCTGGAAGTCTTCCTGATCCCTTTGGTGGCAATACTGCTTTTGGTTCTACTAATACCTCACCATAAAGTGAATTAAATGTTCTAACTATTTCTCTAGCCTGTTCTATCATTGGTAATTGATCATCACCAACTGGAACTATCTCTGCCTTAAAAGCTGTAATATCAGCAGCTTGGCTTACTGGATATATAAAAAATCCAGCTGGAATGCTATTATTAAATTCTTTTTGCTTTATTTCTTCTTTTACAGTTGGGTTACGATATAACCTAGAAACTGTAACTAAATTTAAATATTGCATTGTTAGTTCATGAAGTTCTGGAATTTGTGATTGTACAAATATAGTTGATTTAGTCGGATCGATTCCAACAGAAAGGTAATCCAAGGCTACTTGAATTAAACTATTTCTTATTTTTTCAGGATTTCTAGCATTATCTGTTAATGCCTGTTGGTCAGCTATCATTATAAAGCTTTCATATAATCCTGAATTTTGCAACTCAACTCTATTTCTTAAAGAACCTACATAATGTCCGATATGCAATTTTCCTGTAGGTCTATCACCTGTTAATATCACTTTCTTATCCATTTAAATTATCCCCCCTATTTACATAAATATTGATTTAAGTATAGCACTTTTTTTCAATTTTAATATTGCATGCCTTGTTACATGACAACGTGAACATTCCATCAATGTATGCTGATGATAAATAAAATCATCTTTTCCAAACTTTGTTTTATATCTCCTATTAAAACAATCTCTACAAATTTCAATATCTAACTCACCTTTGGGAATACGAAAAAATCTCATAACTACACACCGTCTTTTCCTATAATTTCTACTATCTCTAATGGATTTTTTACTATTTTCCATGCTCCATTTTCTATTAATTCATCTTTTGTCCTAAATCCCCATAAAACGCCTATTGTTCGTATATTAGCTTCTTTACCTGTTTTCATATCTACAGAGGTATCTCCCACAAGTAAACATTCTTCAGCATTAACCTTAAACTTATCAATAATAAAATTCGCACCATCTGGAAATGGCTTTTTTCTTCTAGATTCTAATTGTCCCTGAATCTCATCAAAGGTATTCTCTCCAAAAAAACACTTAACAACATCTATTGTTCTTTCATGAGGTTTATTAGATAAGACCGCTATTTTAATATCCTTTTGTTTTAAATTTTCAATTAGCTTTCTTATTCCATCATAAACCTTAACATTATAAGTACAGTATATTTGAAAATATTCCTTATACTTATTAAATACATTGTTAAAATTACTATCATCTAGTACATCAATATATTTTAATGCTCTTTTAACTAGCATTTCTGCTCCATCGCCAGCAAAGTATTTATAATTTTCTCTATCAATAGAAGAAAATCCATAAAAATTCAATGCTTTATTACAACTATATGCCATAGAATCTACTGTGTCTAATAATGTTCCGTCTAAATCAAAAATTATTGCTTTAATCAATATTTTCTTCCTTTCTGAATTCTAAAATTCACTCGAATAAATACTTCTATCCTCCCCAATTGTAAAACAAGCAAACTCTGTAGAATATTCATTATTATATATATCTTCAATATTATAGTTATATAAATAATCTCCAGTATCAAGATCAGATTCTATTATTCTTGTGTTTTCATCAACTACTATATCATCTGAATACATTTCTGTCATTTCTTTAGTATTAATATTATAATACAATTGAATAATATTTATTACATCACCTTTTCTTAAAGGTTTCAACTCTCTAGAACTCATTCCATTTTCTTGGTTTATTCCATCCCATGTTCCAAGAATTTTATAATAACCATTAAAGCCCTCATCTGCATTTTCATCATAAATCCACGCTACACGTAAGTTTGTTTCTTTTCCATTTAAAATGATTGGTACTGTATATAAATAGTAATCATCCGTATTTTCAATAAGATTCAAATTAATATAGTAATCATTTAAAGTTGGCCAATAGCCGTAAAAATTATCTGTAACTCTACCTTTATCATAATCTATATTAATATCACCATCAGTCCCTAAATACAATAAATGGTCCTCATCATCTTTAATATAAGAAAATAATGAAAAATTAATATTTTCTACATAATCAATAGTGTCCATATCAATTGTCATCTGAAACTCACCATCATCATTAATAAAGGGCTCGTCTATTAATTTAATATAATTATTATTAATATTATCATTATAATCTGAAACACTTTTCTTTACAAGATTTTTATAGCTACTTGATATTGGAAGTTTTTGATATTCATTTACATCATCACCATCTTGAGTAAGTGGAAAATATATAGATATACCACTTGACTTACTTCTCTGTTCTCCTTTTACCTTGTATACTACAGCCTCATTAATTAAGTTTACCATCTCATCAGCCTTTGGATACTTTTCCTTTATTCTAATTAGCAAATCTACTAAGTCAATCAAATTAGAATATCCTTCATCCTTTGAACCTCCACCGTACTGTTCACTTTTTCCAGCCGCCTTATAGATAAATGAGGATTCTGATATACTATCTATATTACTATAAATTTCTTCTACCAAATCATCAAATTTTTCAGAAAAAGAATCTAACTTTGATAAATCTGTAACTGCTAAGGTTGCCATTTTATCTAATTCATAAATTTTACACTTTTCATAATATGAATCACAAATTGTCTTACCTACTTCCTTACCAGTTACATTCATATTATTAGAAATATAATTTAAAAAGTTAGTATAATCCCATCCGCAACTAGGCTCCGTTTCTTCGGAGGCTATCATATAATTAGCATATGGTTTTAGTGTTAATGCTGTTTCTATTGTTGACATTAGACAGCAATCAAATCCAACAAACTCAAATTTGCTATTTACATTTTCAAATGCTTCAGACATTTCTGATAGCTTAAGTGAATCAAAGTTAAATCTTTCATCAAAAGCAACACCGCTCATGCTACCTCCACCATGATTCCAAATAATCACAGCATTTTTATCCGAGCTATAATTTTCAAGTCCATATCTCAAAAAGTCCTCAAATGTTTTTTCTTCTCCCATATTCTGAAGTTCAAATTCATCAACAAGCAACAAGTCTCCATTTTCCACTATAAAACGTTGACTCTTTTCTGGATTTATTCTTGAATCCTCCCAGTTATTAGTACCACCAGTTTGAATATAATATTTAATATTACTATTCAAAGATGCCTGTAATATTTCATCAATATTACTAGAAGCTGCTCCATTTTTGTCAGACTCTAAATCAGTTCCACAAAGATACATAAAAACACTCCAGCCTTTATTTTCTGAAGTTTTATTTCCATCTAAACTACTAACTACATCTTCTTCACAACCAACTAAAAAAAACATACACAAAGATATGATAGCTACTAAATTCAAAACTTTCTTTTTCATACCTAAAACATCCCCTTCTTAATAAAAAAACCCCTTTTTGTTCTTCAAAAAGGGGCATAATTGTTTAATTCAAATTATAAATGCCAAATATCCTCGTTGTATTGAGCAATTGTTCTATCTGATGAGAAGAATCCTGCCTTACTTATGTTAATAAGAGCCTTCTTATTCCATGCATCTCTATCTTCATAATCTTTAAATACTCTATTCTTAGTCTTTATATAATCTTCAATATCAATTAAAGTCATAAACCAGTCTTTATTAATTAATTCTTGTTGTAATCTAGTTAAGTTAGTTTTATCTCCAACTTTTAACATTTGCTCACTAACGATGAAGTCTACTAATTTCTTGATTTCTGGCTTTTCATAGAAGTCTTTAGATACATAATCAGCCTTCTTGTAGTGTTCTATAATAGTATCACTTGATTTACCAAAGATATAGATGTTTTCATCTCCAACTAATTCATGGATTTCAACATTAGCTCCATCTTCTGTTCCTAATGTAACTGCTCCATTTAGCATAAATTTCATATTACCAGTACCTGATGCTTCCTTAGATGCAAGTGAAATTTGTTCTGAAACATTACAAGCTGGAATTAATTTTTCTGCCTTTGTTACATTGTAGTTCTCAACCATAACTACCTTTAAGTATTGGTTAACATCTGGGTCATTATTGATGATTTCTTGTAAGCAAAGAATAGTATGAATTATATCTTGTGCTATAACATATGCTGGTGCAGCTTTTGCTCCAAATATCATAGTGATAGGAGTTGTTGGCTTTTCTTCACCATTTTTAATCTTTAAGTACTTATCAATGATGTATAATACATTCATTTGTTGTCTCTTATATTCATGTAATCTCTTGACTTGAATATCAAAGATTGAGTTTTCATCAATATCAACATTTTGAGTTTCTTTTAAGTACTTCTTCAAAGCAACCTTATTATTCTTCTTTATTTCATCAAGCTTATCTAAAACTTTCTTATCATTAACGAATTTTCCTAAATCTTCTAACTTAGAAGCATCCTTCTTATATCCATCTCCGATTAATTCAGTAATATAATCAGCTAATTCATTATTACAGTGTAATAACCATCTTCTGAATGTAATACCATTTGTCTTATTGTTGAACTTTTCTGGATATATATCATAGAATGGCTTTAATTCCTCTTTTTCTAAGATTTCAGTGTGAAGAGCAGCAACACCATTTACACTATATCCATAGTGAATATCCATATGAGCCATGTGTACTCTATTTATGTCATCAATAATTGCAACCTTTGGATCGCTATATTTAGCTTTTATTCTGTTATCTAACTCTCTTATAATTGGCATTAATTGAGGTACTGCCTTTTCTAAGAATGCTATTGGCCATTTTTCAAGTGCTTCTGCTAATATTGTATGATTAGTATATGCACAAGTCTTAGAAACTATTTCAATAGCTTCATCCATTCCTATTCCCTTTTGTCCTAATAATCTTATTAATTCAGGAATAACCATTGATGGATGTGTATCGTTGATTTGTACAGCTACATGTTCATGTAATTTGTGTAAGTCATATCCATTTTCTTCTGCTTCTAAAATGATTAATTGTGCAGCATTACTTACCATAAAGTATTGTTGATATACTCTTAATAATTGTCCAGCTTCATCACTATCATCTGGGTATAAGAATAAAGTTAAGTTCTTTAATACATCACTCTTATCAAAGTTAATGCTATCATCACCAACTAATGATTCATCAATTGTTTCAATATCAAATAAACGAAGCTTGTTAGATGGCTTATCATATCCTGTTACATCTATATCATATAATACAGATTTAGCTTTAAATCCTCCAAATGGAACTTCAAAAGAAATTTCTGATTTGTTTAACCAACTTTCATCTGTAAGCCAAGGATTCTTAACTGCTTTTTGCTTTCTGTCTTCAAATACTTGTTGGAATAATCCAAAGTGATAATTTAACCCTACACCATCACCATTTAAACCTAAGCTAGCAATCGAATCTATGAAACATGCTGCAAGTCTTCCAAGACCACCATTTCCTAAAGAAGGTTCTAATTCCATTTCTTCAATTTCAGTTAAGTCTTTACCATTTTCAGCTAAAACTTTCTTAACATCTTCATATAATCCTAAATTGATTAAGTTATTTGATAATAATTTACCAATTAAGAATTCAGCTGAAATGTAGTATAACTTCTTGCTTCCTTTGTTTGTACCTTTTGTCTTGATGTTTTCTTTTGTCAATTGTAATAATGCTGAATATATTTCTGCATTACTAGCATCTTTGATTGATTTGTCAAATTTTTCACTTAAAATTTTCTTTAAATTTTGTTCTACCATTTAGATTGTCCCACCTTCATAATAAATTTAATGTTTTTCCTAAGTTAATATTTAGCAAATTCAACGTAATAATAACGTTTTAATGATAATATAATTTTAACATATTTCTATCAATTTGTATCGATTTTTTTTTGAAATATGTAATAATAAATTAGCATTTTATAATAAATACTGGTATTGGCGGATTATTAGGCCTGTTGTAAAATTGATTTACAATGACTTGATATTTATTCTTATCAAGCTGTTTTAAATAACTTAAAACATTCTCTTTTTCCTCAAATCCACTGTCTTTACCACTATAAATACATATACTCATAACACCACCTGGTTTTAACAAATCAAGTCCCTTTGATATTGCATTTATAGTACTTTCACTCTTAGTTGAAATTTTATGGTCTCCTTTAGGTAAATAACCCAAGTTAAACATAATGGCACTAATGCTTTCTTTTTCTGCATAATCTGGCATATTTTCATGGCTAGTTTTATATAATCTTGCCACACCTTCTAAATTACTCTCTTTCAATAATTTTTCAGTATTCTCTATCGCAATGTCCTGTATATCAAAAGATATAACGTTTCCATTACTTCCTACCAAATTACATAAAAACAAAGTATCATTTCCATTTCCACAAGTTGCATCAATACAACTATCTCCAATATTAACTTTCGTTTTTATAAAATCGTGTATCCATTTAACTACTGTATATCTTTCTATAGTGTTTCACTCCTTAGATATATACTAGTATCATTACAATTTTTATTATATCAATTAGCAAATCTATTATTTGTATATTTACTCTCTATTTTGTCTATAAATCATACTAATTAAAAAAGTTTATTATTTTTTTTACTATTTGTTTATTTATTACATTTTTCAAACTAAAACATCTAATTTTTACATTACTCATCCCAACACTCTGTATCTTCAATTTCAAGCTTTTTTGGATTAAATTTAGGCTCCTTTCCTTTTTTCTTTTGATATTCATAATCCCTTAATGTTTTTAAAGCCACTTTGCTAAGTGCTAATATAGCTATGATGTTTATTATTGCCATAAATCCCATTAGAATATCTGAAAGATTCCATACAATATCAAAACTTGATATTGCCCCATAAAATACAACTAATACACAAAAGCATTTAAAAATAACAAAGGCTTTTTTACTTTTAGTTATAAATTTAAAATTAGATTCACAATAAATATAGTTTCCAATTATAGAACTAAAAGCAAACAGTAGCATAGCTATAGTAATAAAATGTATTCCTATTGTACCAATTTCATTTTGAATTGCTCTTTGTACATATTCCATACCAGTAAGACTCTTATCTACACCAAACACTAACAATATTATCGCTGTAGTTGTGCAGATTATTAATGTATCAATATATACTGATATCATCTGAACAAGTCCTTGTTTAACAGGGTGACTTACAGATGCAGTAGCACTCGCATTAGGTGCCGACCCCATTCCTGCTTCATTAGAAAACAATCCTCTCTTCACTCCATACATCACACAAGAACCAGCAAATCCACCAAATATTGCTTTAAAGTCAAATGCCCCTTCAAATATGCTTTTAAATATACTTGGTAATACATCATAATTTTTTATTGTAATAAATAATCCTAAAGAAATATACAAAACTGCCATGATAGGCACTAATACTGATGCTATTATCCCTATTCTATGCGTTCCACCCCATATTACAAGTCCTGTTAGTATTGCAAGCACTATACCTACAGTAACACTTACCACTTGTTTCATTTCATCACTGCTACAATAATAATCAAAGGAAGAGCTTACATTATAAGCTTGAAGAGCATTAAACCCAATACCAAAACATAAGATTAAAAAGATTGCAAATAATGTTCCCATCCACCTCTTTTTTAATCCTGTAGCTATAAAATAAGCAGGTCCTCCTCTAAAACCATCCTTATCTTTAGTTTTATAAACTTGAGCTAAGGTACTTTCAATAAAAGCAGAAGCACTACCTATTATAGCCATAAGCCACATCCAAAATACAGAACCTGCACCACCAAAGGAAATGGCTGTTGCCACACCTACAATATTTCCACTTCCTACCCTTGAAGCAGTAGATACCATCAATGCTTGAAATGATGATATTCCTTTTGTATCTTTATTTTTTTCGCCTAACAGTTTCAATCCTTCTTTTAACATTCTAATTTGGATAAATCGTGTTCTTATAGAAAAAAACAATCCTGTAAAAACTAATAAAATAATCAAAAGATTACTATATAAATAATTATTTATTGTATTTAATAAATTATTAAACATTTCTCAACCTACCCTCCATTATTATCTATCTTATATTATTACCCATGTGTTTTTATTCTATACTTTCAAAACAAAATTTTAGCGCACATATAAAAAGTAATATGTACGCTAAAATCTAATCTTCTAAAGAAATGTTTACTTGTATATCAATTCCATTAATACACATATCTAACGACAATACTTGAGTTGTACTTGCGCTTATTAAAACTTCTCCTTGTAAAAATGCTGGTGGAGATATATCAATTGTGACTCCATCATTAGAAAAATTAGTAGCCACATTTCCTGTTAACATATTAATCATTTCTGATACTGCACTTTTAGACATATCATCAAGTGTCTCAACAGGCATTCCCATCATCATTTTTGAGGCAAATTTTTTCGCACTATCTTCAGTCATAGTATAAATAATATTTCCCTTTATATCACCAACTAAACTAATAACAACTCCAATACCTAAACTATGAATATCTTTGCCTTTGAGTGACATACCCTTTTTCTGTACATCATCCATACCTAACATAGGCATAATATTTGTAAATGCTAGTAATATATTGTTTACATGTTTTGCGTCCATTCTCTGCTTCACCCCTTAGTACGTATTTCATACGAATATTGTACCATAAAACTTCTTCATTTATGTTTCAAAAGAATTAACAAAGCATTAACTATTTGTAAACTAAATTATTCATAAAATTTATAATTATTCTTACCAGCCTTCTTTATTTCATATAAAACTGTATCCGCTTGTTTTATAGCTTTTAATATATTATCCTTTTCATTATTTTTTGAAATAGAAATTCCTATAGAACAAGATATTCTTTTTTCAATCGGTATACTAATTTCCTTTTTAGTTTTATTCTTTAAGTAATCCTCAAATCCATTAGTTTCCTTAATAACAGCATATATATTTTCAGCAATTTCTATAGCAGACTCCTTGTCTCCCTTTGGAATACCAATTAAAAATTCGTCGCCTCCATATCTAACTGAAAAGCCTATATTCTTAACAGCTGCTTTAAATACTTCAGAAAATGCAATTAATAAATTATCTCCTATATCATGTCCAAATGTATCATTGTAATACTTAAAGTTATCTAAATATATATATAAAATAACTGTTCTATCCTCTAGATTAAAGTCAATATTAAAGTTTCCTTTGCCACTAATTATTCTCTCAAACCCTTGTCTATTATATAAGCCTGTCAATAAATCTGTAACTGCATTTCTTTCATTTATTGCATTAATTCTCTTTAAATTTTGTTGTGTCTTATATTTTAATATAGCATCAATGAGCTGTTTAAATATATATTTCATAGAACTTAAGTTATTCTCTAAAAACATTCTTTTATTTTCTACATAATTTTTATGTACTTCTATATAACAAATTAATATATTGGTTAGTTTTCCATTTGAAAATAATGGAATTCCTGCAAATGAGAAAATCTTGTTTACACCAAAAATCTCAATTATACTTTTACGCTGTACATAATTAGAATTTATTTTTGAAGTAATAAATTCTTTATTGTTTACTTTAAAATATTCTATTATTTTATTTATATCATTTGAAGTTAGTCCAATATCCGAATCGCAATATATTAGTTTTGGCTCTTCTCCTTCAGTATTAATAAAAATAACCTTATCTGTACCGAAATTATTCTTAAAAGACTGAACACTAGTATAAATCAATTCTTCTAAAGATTCATGATGCATATTTAACATATCTTGCCAAACAGTTAGGAACAATACTTCATTTTTATAGTAGGTAAGCTCCTTTTCTAAACTCACTATATTTACAAGTTCTACAATCTGCTCCTTTGTTATTTTTTGTAATCGTAATGGTACTATTTCAAGCTTAAAGACCATATCATTATATTCTGAACTCAATAGTAATAATTTATTCATATAATTATTTTTTCTACAATATGTCATGCACTTTTCTATACATAGCTTTGCCTCATCCTTCAAATTTAACTTTTTTAATAGCTTTGCTTTTTCAATAGTAAAAAGAGGATAGGTATAAAACATACTTCCTATTGACCTATAAATATGATATTCCGCCTTATCAAAGTACTCTCTTGCCTTGTCTAAAGAATTTTGCTTTTTACTTATTAAACCAAAAACAAAATAATACAAAAACAAATCATCATCCCATAAAGTGTAATCGACTTCTTTTTCATCGTCTAATAAATGACTTAATATACTCGTCATCTTATTTAAGCATGAATAACAGTTGAAGTCAAATTCTAAATAAAAATTACAAACTGCTAATAGTCCATATATTTTTGACAAATTACATACTCTTATAGTAATCATATTAAGCTTATCAATAATTAATAATACTAAATTTAAAAATTCTCTTGCATCATAATAGTTTTGTGCACAAAAAGCATTCATTGCCATATTATATAGCGTCTCAGACATTCCCTCAGCATCTGAAATTTTATATAATATTTCTAATGAATTATTAAAATATTCATTAGCAGGAACATACCTTTCTGAGATTATTTTATTATATCCAAGTCCATTATTTATATCAGACTCTTCTTTAGGATTGTCTAATTTACGTACGATTTCAATACATTTAGAATAATATGAAGATATTAAGTCATACCTATTAAAGCAAGAAGCTATCATAATATTTTTCTTATATGCATTTAATAAAAAATTATCATTTTTTATTTTTTTAGCTATTGATATACTCTTGTTAAAATAACTATTATCATAATCATTAATCAATCTAACAAAATCTGTTCTGGTATTTCCTAAACAAAAACCATATATATATGCTAGATGATTATAATATCCATATTGCTTCAATTCTTTCAAAAATTCTTCTGGAAAATCTGGATTGTTATCACTTAAGAACAAAATCTGCCAATCACTAAAATATTTACTATATTCAAGTAGCTTTGCTCTTATAACATTTTCTTTATTTTTAGTCTTTAATGCAAACTTTAAACATTCATCATAGTATATTAAATCCCTATTTTTATCACTTAATCTTGATAATATCAATAAATAATAATAAATATAATATACTTCATCGCTCTTAACCTCATCTGCCAAAACTTTTAGATTTTGACAAAGAAGTAATGCACTAGAATTAAGATTACTATATATATATGCTAATGCATATAATGAATAAAATTTAATTTTTTTATTTTGTGAGTCTAATTTATTTATTTCAATATTATTATTTATTATATCAAGATAATATAAAGCTTGCTCTAAGCTTAATGTCATAATCATATTATAAATACTAGTTAAGTAATATTCAAAATCATCAATTCTTGGAACAAATTTATTTTGATAATCAAACTGACATTCATCCTTCTTCATTGTAAGTTCAACTATACAATTCATATCATCTAACTTATTAATCAGTTTTCTATAATTTTCTTCCATATATTCTTCTGTTTCAACTGTGGCATCCATTGTTAATATTAAAGTCAACATATCACTTTTATAATTTATTAAATACTCATATATAAAATCTAATGTTGAACTACTTGAAAATTGAATTTTGTTTAAAACTAATATGAGTTTAACCCTAGTTGAGATATAACATAAAATATTACATAATGATTTTATAAACATGTTATAATCATATTTTATCTCGTCAATAATAACACTTTCTTTTCTTGTACATATCCCCTCATTCATATATTTTTCAAATATACTTCTATGTAAGTAATACACATCACATTCATTTAAAAACTTTTCAAGTTCCATATCTGAAAAATTTTGTTCATATAATTCTTTAATCCACCCTAGTACAGGACTAAATGCGGTTTCAAATTTTGAACTATCAAAAGTATAAAATAACAACTTACTATTTGTATTTTTAATAACTTTTGCAATATTACTTCTATCTAAATCCAAATAATTATAATATTTAATGCATAATACAGTATTATTTTCGATTTCGCTATTATCAATTAATGAGCTAATCAATTGGCCTATATAATTGTTGTACAAATCATTCATTCTTATCACCCATTTTACATTGCAATTTTCATACTTAATTCTATTTTACCACAAAAAACAAAAACAACTATTAATTTAAGATTTTATTTAAAAATTTTTAACAAAAAAAGATAGCAAAACAAGTGCTATCTTCCCTTATTTTCAATTATCTTATTAACAATTTCAGCCACTTCTTCAAATGAAGATGTAGCACTAAGTACTAATTCTTTCCCCATAATTTGAGATACTTCATTTACAAATTTCATAGTATTTTCATGAGATTCTAAATAAGCTTTTTCCCCTGATAGACTTAATGATACATATACCATTCTTCTATCTGTGTCAAATCTATGTCTCTCAATATAATTTCTTTTTTCTAAATCATTTAAAGTCTTATTCATTTGAGACTTTAATAATCCAGTATATTCGCATAAATTTTTTATAGGTAAATACGGTTTGGAAGGATTTGCTTTCTTTCTATCAAATAATAATTTACATACAAATGCCTCATTATATGATAAAATATCGGACAATATTCTATTACTCCAAATAGCAGAACATAATTTAAGCCATGCTCCTAATAGTCTTTCATTAGATTCATTATCCATATCCAACTGCTCCCTGTCTATAAAAACTTATATTTAACTTTTATAATTTCTTTTTAATTACCTTACCACTAATTGTCTTAGGAAGTTCTTTTACAAATTCAATAACCTTAGGCCACTTATATGATGCTAAATTCTCTCTTAAATAAACCTGTACCTTTTTATTTAATTCCCTTGTAGGTTCTTCACCATCTACTAATACAATAAATGCTTTTATTGCTTGCCCTCTAGACTTATCTGGAATTGCAGTAACTGAACACTCTAAAACATATGGAAGCTTCATAATTACATTTTCAATTTCAAGAGGCCCTACTCTATATCCAGCTGTTTTTATCATATCATCACTTCTACCTACATACCATAAATATCCATCTTCATCCATATAAGCTAAGTCTCTAGTATGATAAAAACTATCATGCCAAATCTTTTTATTCATTTCTTCATCATTATCGTATCCTAAGAATAAACCATTTGGTATTACTTCTGTATTTATACAGACTTCTCCAACTTCTCCCTGACTTACTTCATTTCCATCAGTATCTAATAAATGAACATCATATAAAGGAGATATTTTTCCCATTGAACCAACCTTTGGTTCAACCCAATATGGATTTCCACAAACTAATGTAGTTTCACTTTGTCCATATCCTTCCATAAGCTTTAAACCTGTTTCTTCATAGAATTTATCGAATACTTCATGATTCAATGCTTCTCCACCTACTGTAACATTTTCTAAAGATGAAATATCATACTTCTTTAAGTCCATCTTTATTAAGTATCTATATAGAGTTGGTGGTGCACAAAATGTTGTAATTCTATATTTTTGAATCATTAATAATATCTCATTTGGATCAAATTTGTTAAAATCATATACAAATATAGGTGCTTCACATAACCACTGTCCAAATATTTTTCCCCATAATGCTTTAGCCCATCCTGTATCAGAAACAGTTAAATGTAACCCTTCTGGATTTACCTTTTGCCAATACTTCGCTGTAATATAATGACCTAATGGATATTTATTACTATGTCTTACAATCTTTGGATATGCGCTAGTTCCTGATGTGAATAATAAAAACATCAAATCATTTCCAGCAGGCTTTTCACCTTTACAGATATATTCATCAGAAAAGTTTTTATATTCATCATTAAAGTTGTGCCAACCTTCTGCAGATTTTCCAACAACAACCTTATTAGCTAATTTACCATATACTTCATTAGCCTTATCAATAATTTCAGGCATCTTATTGTCAGATGTAGATATAATATGGTCAATATTAGCCGCCTTAAATCTATACTCAAAATCTTCTTCTACTAGCAAATTAGTAGTAGGACAGAATATTGCACCAATTTTATTTAAGGCAAGTACAGTAATCCAAAATTCATAATGTCTCTTTAATACAACCATTACCCTATCGCCTTTTTTTATTCCTAAAGACTCAAAATAGTTTGCAGCCCTTGAAGATAAACTACTAAGCTGTGAAAACGTTAATCTTGTTTCTTCTTTTGTATCAGATATATGAAGTAACCCTAATTTATCTGGACATTTTTTAGCTAATTCATCTACAATGTCGAAGGAAAAGTTAAATTCATCATCATTTATGAATGATATTTTCTTTAATTCTCCCTTATCATTAGTTTCCGTCTTAATATATCTTTCAATTATAGCATGTTCTTTCATACTCATCTATTTCATACCTCTTCGATATTTATTTTGATTACATATTTCTAAAACGTGAATATCTTTCATTCACAATTTCTTCTTTTGATTTATCTTTATTTTTATCAAGAAATTCTATTATATCTTGTTTTAATTCTTTTATTAACTGATACTTATCCTCATCAGTTGGATTTTGTTTCTCAGGTATTATCTTATCAATAATATTCAAATTCTTTAAATCTTCGGCAATTATTTTCATTACCTTTGCAGCTTCAGGAGCCTTTTTGCTATCTTTCCATAAAATAGCTGCAAATCCTTCAGGTGATAATATAGAATAGGTTGCATTTTCAAGCATCCACACCTCATTTGCAACCGCAAGTGCAAGTGCTCCACCACTTCCACCTTCACCAATCATTATTGCAAGTACAGGCACTTTTAATGAAGACATCTCAAATAAGTTCTTTGCAATCGATTCTCCTTGACCTCTTTCTTCTGCTTCAATTCCACAATATGCTCCTGGTGTATCAACAAAACAAATAATAGGTCTATTAAATTTTTCAGCAAGCTTCATAATTCTAAGAGCTTTTCTATATCCTTCAGGCTTTGGCATACCAAAATTTCTCTTAATACTTTCCTTGGTATTTCTTCCCTTTTGTTGCCCTACTACAACTACAGGTTTACCACTCAATGTAGCTAATCCTGCAACTATTGCCCTGTCATCACCAAATAATCTATCACCGTGCAATTCAATAAAATCATCAAAAATATTTTTTATAAAATCAAGGGCTGTTAATCTATCCTTACTTCTTGCTATTTTAACTTTATCCCAAGGTGTTAATTCATTTTCCATATTTCTTAACTCCTAACTAACATGCTTAATGTTTGTTTTAACTTTTCACGTTTAACTATTTTATCAACAAACCCATGTTCTAACAAAAATTCTGAACTTTGAAATCCCTCTGGTAGCTTTTGTCCAATTGTTTGTTGAATAACTCTAGGTCCTGCAAATCCAATTAATGCCCCAGGTTCTGCTAAAATTATATCTCCAAGCATTGCAAAGCTTGCTGTTACTCCTCCAGTTGTTGGGTCTGTTAATAGTGAAATATATAAAAGACCTGCCTCATCATGCTTCTTTAACGCTTGTGCTGTCTTTGCCATTTGCATTAAAGAAAACATCCCTTCTTGCATTCTAGCTCCACCAGATGTACATACTAAAATAAGTGGTACTCTCTTTTCTGTGGCCTTTTCAATAAGTCTTGTTATCTTTTCACCAACAACATACCCCATACTTCCCATAAAAAATTCAGATGACATAACACCAATTGCAACCTCTGTACCATCAATCTTTCCAAATCCAGTAACCACTGCTTCCTTTAATGATGTTACATCTCTCATTTTTTTTAACTTTTCTTCATATCCTGGAAAATCTAAAGGATTGCTTATTGGCATGTCAACATCAGATTCCTCAAAAGTATCTTTATCAATAATCATATTAATTCTAATTTTAGGATTAATTCTAAAGTTATAATTACAATTTGGACAAATATGATTATTTTCAATAATATCCTCAGAATAAATTATCTTATTACATTTAGCACATTTTGTAAACATCCCATCTGGAACAGTTGGTTCGTACATACTTGCTTTTACTTTTTTATCTTGTTGTCCTTGCATCTTATTGTTTATTTCTTTAAACATTCCTTTTAGCATAATATCTACCTCATTATCTTTTCTACAAAACCAGTATCAATATTATTATTAATATAATCATCTTCATAAAGTATGCTATATTGAAAATCAATATTTGTTTTAATACCATCTACAACAAATTCACTAAGAGCACTTCTCATTTTGCTTATGGCCTCATCTCTATTTTTACCAATAACCATAAGCTTTGCTATAAGTGAATCATAGTATGGTTGCACCTTATAACCTGTATATAATGCTGAATCAACTCTTACACCATTTCCACCTGGAAAATGCAAATTAGTCACTGTTCCTGGAGATGGTCTAAAATTTTTTTCGGGGTCTTCTGCATTAATTCTAACTTCAATTGCATAACCCTTTATATTTATCATATCCTGAGTTAGGCTTAGTTTTTCTTTAGCAGCAATTCTTATTTGTTCCTTTATAATATCGACATTTGTAACTAATTCACTTACACCATGCTCAACCTGAACTCTTGTATTCATTTCAATAAAATAGAAATTTCTATCCTTATCTAATATAAATTCTACAGTACCTGCATTACTGTAACCTACACTTTTAGCAGCCTTAACAGCAATCGAACCCATTTGCTCCCTTAGTTTATCATCAATAACGCTTGATGGTGCTTCTTCTATCATCTTTTGATGCTTACGTTGAATTGAACAATCTCTCTCTCCTAAATGAACAACATTTCCATATTCATCAGCTAAAATTTGAAACTCAACATGCTTCGCTGGATTTATATATTTTTCAATATACATAGCGCCATTTCCAAATGCATTTTCAGCTTCTGCTTGAGCGGTTTCAAATAATTCACAAAAATCCTCTTTTGAATTTATGATTCTCATACCTTTACCGCCACCACCAGCTACAGCCTTTACAATAACCGGATAACCAATCTTTTCTGCTATTTTTGAAGCCTTCTCAGTTTCAAATATAGGTTCACTATTTCCTGGAACAACAGGAACTCCTGCCTCTTCCATTGTCTTTCTTGCCTCTGATTTATCTCCTAACTTTTGTATAATATCTGCTTTTGGTCCAATAAATACTATATTGCATTCTTCACACATCTTTGCAAATTTTGGGTTTTCAGATAAAAATCCAAAACCAGGATGTATTGCTGTTGCACCACTTGCTATTGTTGCACTTAAAATTCTCCCCATATTTAAATAGCTATCTTTAGGATTATTAGGTCCTATACATACACTTTGATCAGCTAATTGAACATGTAAGGAATCTTTATCTGCTTCTGAATATACTGCAACAGTTTCTATTCCCATCTCTCTGCATGCACGAATTATTCTAACTGCTATTTCGCCTCTATTTGCAATTAATATTTTTTGAAACATAATTTTACCACCTATCCTATAACAAATGTGATTGTTGCTTCTGCAAATACCTTTTCGTCATCATATGCCTTTGCCTTTGCAACTCCCATAGGTCCTTTTTGCTTTATAAGCTCAACTTCAATTGTTAACACATCACCTGGAACCACTTTGTTTCTAAATCTTGCTTTTTCAATTCCACCAAAATAAGCTGTTTTACCTTTATATTCCTCAACAGAAAGACATACCACAGCTCCAACCTGTGCCATTGCTTCAATTATAAGAACACCTGGCATAACTGGTTCTCCTGGGAAATGTCCTGCAAAAAATGGCTCATTAAATGTAACACATTTTCTTCCTATTGCTTTCTTACCTTCTTCTAATTCTAAAATCCTATCAACTAATAAAAAAGGACTTCTATGAGGTAATACATTTAAAATCTCATTAATATTTAATCCATTACTCATTATCTTAACCTCACTAATGGCTGATTCCATTCAACTAGCTCGCCATTTTCTACTAAAATTTCTTCGACTATGCCTGATGAAGTCGCTTCAATCTCATTCATAAGCTTCATAGCCTCAACAATTCCAATTACCTGACCTTCTGTAACTGTATCCCCAACCTTAATTAATGGTTCTCCACCTTCTTTTTTAGAAGCATAGAATGTTCCTACAACTGGAGAAGTAATTAAATGTCCTTCATCCATAGCACTTTCTACATCCAAATTATTCTCATCAGTTATAGCACTTTCCAAGCCAATTGTAGAAGGACTTACCACTACTTCATTACCAGATATAACAGTCTTTACTTCTCTATTAACTTCAAATTCAACTTTACTATTTTCATCACTATATTTAAATTTTGTTAAATTAGATTTATTAACAGCATTGATAAGCTGTATAATTTCATCAACGTTCATATTTTCCTAACTCCTTCTACAATTTTATATTATTCTGTATATTTCTTAATTAAAATACTTGCATTATGTCCACCAAATCCTAATGAATTACTTAATGCATAATTAATCTCTTTATTCTCAACTGCTTCAGGTGTATAGTTTAAATCTAATTCTTCATCCTTCACACTGTAACCTACAGTAGCATGAACATAACTATCTTGTATTGACTTAACGCATGTTATTGCTTCAATTGCACCAGCTGCACCAAGCATATGTCCTGTCATAGATTTAGTTGAGTTTATATTTACATTGTATGCATGGTCTCCAAGTGCTTTCTTTATAGCTCTAGTTTCAAATAAATCATTTAAATGAGTACTAGTTCCATGAGCATTAATATAATCAACATCCTCTTTATTAATTCCTGCTTCATTTATTGCAAATAACATAGCTCTTGCAGCACCATCTCCATCTTCTTGTGGTGATGTTATATGATATGCATCACAAGTTGCACCATAACCAACTATTTCAGCTAAAATTTTAGCTCCTCTTTTTTGTGCATGTTCAAGTGATTCTAAAACTAAAACAGCAGCTCCTTCAGCTATTACAAATCCACTTCTTTCTTTATCAAAAGGAATAGATGCTCTAAGTGGGTCTGTTGCAGTAGTTAATGCTTCAAGTGCTGTAAATCCTGCAACACCTGATTCACATATAGGTGCTTCTGTACCCCCTGCTACCATCACATCAACTTCATTAGCTTGTATTGATCTAAAAGCTTCACCTATAGAATGTGTTCCTGTAGCACATGCTGTTACTACGTTAGTACACTTTCCTTTTAATCCAAAGTTAATTGCAACATTACCTGCTGCCATATTAGAAATTAATTTTGGTATCATAAGAACATGAACCTTGTTTGGATGTCCTTCTAATATTTTCTTATATTCTGATTGTATTGTTTGAAGACTACCAATACCAGAACCAATACATGTTCCAATTCTTGTTAAATCTTCTTTTTCTAAATCTAATCCTGAATCATCAATAGCTTGTTTAGTTGCTGCTATTGCAAATTGGCTAAATGGTTCCATTCTTCTAGCATTTTTAAAATCCATAAAATCACGTGGATTAAAATCCTTAACTTCACCAGCTAGCTTAACATTATAATCAGTAGTATCAAATTTAGTTAATTCTCCAATACCTACCTTTTTATTTTTTACATTATTCCAAAATTCTTCAACTGAATTTCCTATCGGTGTAATAGCACCCATTCCTGTTATTACTACTCTTTTCATATTTCATTTCTCCTACATTCTTAATCCGCCATCAACTTGAATAACTTGCCCTGTAATATATGAAGCTTTATCTGATGCTAAAAAAGCTGCAGTTTCAGCTATATCTTTAGTTTCCCCAAGCCTATTTAGTGGAATATCTTTTGCAATATTAGACTTAACTTCATCTGATAAAACGGCTGTCATCTCAGTTTGAATATATCCTGGTGCAATAGCATTAACTGTTATGTTACGCTTTCCAACCTCTCTTGCAACTGATTTAGTCATTCCAATAATTCCAGCTTTTGAAGCACTATAATTTACTTGTCCAGCATTTCCCATTACTCCAACTACTGATGACATATTTATAATTCTTCCATATTTTTGCTTTAACATTACTCTATATACGCTCTTAATACAATTGAAAGTTCCCTTTAAATTTGTATTTATAACGCTATCAAAATCTTCCTCTTTTATTGCAGGTACTAGATTATCTTTAGTAATCCCTGCATTATTAACTAATATATCAATTCTTCCATACTTTTTCTGAGTATCTTCAATTAACTTTTTAGCTTCATCAAAATTAGAAATATTTGCCTTATAGACACTTGCAGTTTGACCCATCTTTTCAATTTCACTTTTAACTTCATTAGCTTTTTCTTCTGAGCCATTATAATTAATTACAACTGTCGCATTATACTTTGCAAATGTTAATGCTATTTCTCTACCAATACCTCTACTTGCACCTGTTATTACAGCAATCTTACCACTTAACATCCAATCACCTCTGAAAGTTTACTTAAATCTTCTACTTTTTCAATGTTTATACACTTAACATTTTTATCTATTCTTCTAATTAATGAAGATAATGTTTTACCTGGTCCAATTTCAATAAATGTATCCACACCATTTTCAATCATTCTTTCAACACTTTGTTGCCATCTTACAGATGATGAAATTTGTTTCTTCAATAAGTCAGCAATAACCTTTTCATCCTCTACATAATCAGCTGTAACATTAGATACATATGGATACTTTGGTTTTGTAATTTCCACATTTACAAGATGCTTATATAATTCTTCTCCTGCACCTATTAATAAACTTGAGTGGAAAGGTCCACTTACCTTAAGAGGAACTACTTTTTTTGCACCATTTTCAATAAGCTTTTCACTAATATCTGAAAGTGCTTTTGCCTCTCCAGTTATTACAATCTGTGCTGGTGAATTATAATTTGCAATTGACACCTTACCATTTGATAAAGCACATATTTCCTCTATCTTATCTGCTGTCATACCCATAACCGCTGCCATTGCCCCAACTCCTAGTGGAACACTATCTTGCATAAGCTTTCCTCTGATTCTTACAAGTTTAACCGCATCCTCAAAATCAATTGCTCCACATGCAACAAGTGAAGTATATTCTCCAAGACTTAATCCTGCTGTAACATCTGGTTTTACCCCTAATGTCTTAATATGCTCTAAAATTGCAACTTCGGCTGTTACCATTGCTGCTTGAGTATATTCAGTCTCATTAATTCTTGTATTTTCATTAAAACACAAATCTATAAGATCAAAATCTAGTACTTTCTGTGCTTTTTCAAATATCATTTTACTTTCTTCAAATTCTTCGTAAAATTCCCTTGCCATATTTACATATTGTGCACCTTGACCTGGAAATACAAAAGCTAATTTATTCATAATTCCTCCATACTTTTTATTTTAAAAGTTTACCTGCTTCTGAAATTATTTCATCAATAATTTCCTTACAAGATTGTTTCTTTTTAACAAGACCTGCAATTTGACCTGACATAAATGAACCGTTTTGAACATCTCCATCCTTAACTGCATTTCTCAAAGAACCAACAGTAAGACTTTCTAATTCTTCAAAGCTTACTCTTTCCTCTTCCATCTTTAAATATTTCTTTGTCATACTATTTCTTAATTGACGAACAGGATGTCCTGTACTTCTTCCTGTAACGACAGTATCTATATCTTTTGCTTTAATTACTTTTTCCTTATAGTTTTCATGAATTTGACATTCATCTGCAACTAAAAATCTAGTTCCTATTTGAACAGCATCTGCTCCAAGCATCATAGCTGCTGCAAATCCTCTACCATCAGCAATACCACCCGCTGCTAAAACTGGGATAGATACTGCATCAACAACTTGTGGCACTAAAGTCATAGTAGTATTTTCACCAATATGTCCTCCAGATTCACATCCTTCTGCTATTACTGCATCTGCTCCATACTTTTCCATTCTTTTAGCATATGCTACTGATGCAATTACAGGAATAATTTTAACTCCTGCTTCTTTCCACATTGGAAAATATTTTTCTGGTGTTCCAGCACCTGTTGTAACAACCTTTACACCTTCTTCTACTACTAGCTTAGCTATTTCGTCAGCATATGGACTAAGAAGCATTATATTAACACCAAAAGGCTTGTCAGTTAATTCCTTTGTTTTTCTGATTTCATCACGTACCACTTCAGTTGGTGCATTAGCTGCTGCTATTATTCCAAGTCCGCCTGCATTTGAAACTGCAGCTGCTAAAGTATGCTCTGCAACCCATGCCATACCACCTTGGAATATTGGATATTCAATTCCTAATAATTCACATATTCTACTTTTCATAGCTTATACCATAAATTACAGAATAGAAAACTATTCTGTAATTCCTTTGCTGTTTAAGTATTTTATTACATCTTCAATAGTTACTGCATCAACTAAATCTTCTGATGGTATTTCTACTCCAAATGTTTCTTCTAATTGCATAATTATTTCAAATAAATCTAATGAATCTACTCCTAATTCTTCCTTTAATGAAGTTGTTAAAGTTACCTCATCTTCTGATACCCCTAATTGATCAACTATTATTTCTCTGATTTTTTCAAACATTTTGTTACCTCCATAAAATACATTATTCTATATAATTGTTCACTATGTGAATAATTTCATATTACAGCACTATTATTTGCTTGTCAAGTTTATATATACCATCAAATATAATTGTTAACATTATTACCAATAAAAAATTCCATATAGCAAAAAGCTATATGGAATCTTTCTAATACTTGAATTTATCAATATTTTTTTGCATATCTTCAGCTAATTTAGCAAGCATTGCAATTGCATTATCAAACTCAGATAATATAGTTGTTTGTTCCTCTACAGAAGCTGATACTTCCTCAGTAGATGCTGCATTTTCTTCAGCTATTGATGAAAGATTTGTCATAATATCTAAAACTTGATTTTTACCTTTTTCCATTGAATCAGAAGCTTGATTCAATTGATTTAATGAATTTATTGAATCCGAAATGCTTTGAGACATACCATTAAAATCATTAGCTGTTTCTCTTACAGAATTAGATTGTGCATTAATTATATCTACCATTTTATCCATCGTAACTAAAGCAGTTTGAGATTTTTCTGATAAATCATCAATAACCTTTTGAATCCTATCTGCAAAAACGCTAGATTCTTCAGCAAGTTGTCTTACTTGTCCTGCAACCACTGCAAAACCTCTTCCTGCTTCTCCTGCTCTTGCTGCTTCAACAGCTGCATTTAATGCTAAGACATCTGTTTGATCAGATATACTAGATAATTTTTTACTAGCTTGTTTTATTTCTTTTGCTTTGTCATTAGTATCCTTAATTACTTTGTATATTTCTTTTGTAGCTTTATCAGTTGCTTCACTTCCTAAGCTAAGTTCATCAACAGTTTTAAGTCCTTCTTTTCTTAACCTTTCGACCTCTTTCATCGCCTTAGTAAGGACCTTTAACATTTCACGACTAACTTCAATATCATTGCCAAGTTCATAAGCTTTTTGAACACCTATTTCTGTTTCCTGTGCTTGTTTTGTCGCACTTATTGCAATTTCAACTACAACATTTGAAATATCCTTTGCTGTTGCACTTACCTGCTTGGCATTACTAGTCAACTTTACAGATGAATCGTTTACTTTACTTGAAAGATTATTAGTATCCTTTATAAAGGCTCTTAAATTAGATGTTATACTTTCCATAGCTTTTGCAATTTTACCAGCTTCATCCCTTCGTCTTGTAAGTTTCTTTGGTACATCCTTAGATACATCCAAATTCTCAATATTCTTAGAAAAATTAACAGTTGCTTTTAACTTGCTAGTAATACTTATACCTACTAATAATATAATTATTATAGCTACAACTATGCTTGCCCCACCTAAATATAAAAACATATCTGTAAGTGTTTGCGATGAAGTATTTACTTCTGCCATAGCATCCTCTATAGGAACTGATACAGATATTATTCCAATTACCCTATCAGCTCCATTTAATAAAGCCTTATATGATGTTAAATAATTATGTTCTAAAATCTCTTCTTCACAAGTATAAACTTCTTTATTAACAACAACGGTTTCATACATTTCAGAGTTTTCATCAATAACTCTACCTTCTAACATAGACCCTGAATCATCAAGTATATTAGATGATACTACAATAAAATTATTTTCCTGTTCTTGAAAAATATATACTGATGCCAGGTCATTCATATCTTTTTCTGCTCTATTAACACAAGTAAAATCACCATTTATTGTTGCACCTTTAATACTTACAAGTTTGCCATTTTTTATTTCAAATCTACTTCCATAATAAAATTCAATATATCTGTCAAAACTATTTATATCCGACTCAACCTTAATCTTATTTTGCTTATTAGCTAACTCAAGCATATTTTTATTTGAGATAGAGTATCCCATATAACATAAACCAAAAATTATCGTTACTAATAATACTGAAATATATACTACTAATTTTATTTTAATACTTCTCATTTTGCATCCCCTCTTCCAAATATATTATGAAAACTAAATGCAAAAAAAACAAAACACTCTCCTTGTATCTAATATTAGCTTATTTACAGTTTTATTATATATTTTCAATTCAGATAATTCTATATAAAAATATAAAATTAACTATTTATTCATATATTTCTAGACCAAGCTTTATTATCCCCTCTTGACGAGTCAATATAATATCCAATACTATTAATTCTTCTCTCTATACACGCCCTACATTCTGCAGCTTCATCACCTGTACATATTTTTCCATTATATAAGGAATACTTGTCTCTTACTTGAAGTGGAGATAAATTAGGCATAACAACATTAGCTCCTGCCTTTATTCCTTGCTCTCTTCCATTTGGTGAAATTGTTCCAAGTGCAGTAGTTGCTGGTAAAAGAACTTCTGGCAAAATTAATCTTATAATAGCAAGTAATGTTGTCGTCATTTCAACAGTTCCTTGCTTTTCATCTTTTAAACTAGTATCCTTATGTGGAATAAAGGGACCAATCCCACACATATGAGGTTGCAGCTCCTTTAAATATCTTAAATCCATAACTAACTCTTTATTTCCCTGATTTGGAAGCCCAACCATAAATCCAGCCCCTATCTGATATCCTATATCCTTTAAATTTTGCAAACACTTACGCCTATTATCAAAGCTTGCCTCAGGATGAAGACTTTCATACAACTCTCTTGAAGCGGTTTCATGTCTTAAAAGATATCTATCTGCACCTGCTTCAAACATTTTTTTATAGGATTCATAGTTTCTTTCTCCTATAGATAGGGTAATTGCATTATCTGGATATTTCTTTTTTATTTTTTCTATTATTTCAACCATAACATCATCTGTATAATATGGATCTTCTCCACCTTGAAGTACAAAAGTTTTATATCCTAACCTATTTCCCATTTCACAGCATGACAAAATCTCATCTACAGAAAGCCTATATCTATCTGCATTTTTATTTTTAGCTCTTATTCCACAATATTCACAATTTTTAACACAATAATTTGTAAACTCAATAAGCCCCCTCATATATACACTTTTAGAATAATGTTCTTCTCTAATTATTTCTGCTTTACTAATTAGATAAGCCTTATCATCTTCATTTATATTATCAAGTAAAAATAGTAATTCATCATCTGTAGCATCATGTTCATCAAATAACTTATTTATTATATCTCTATTATTCATATTCATACATCCTTAATTATTTTTTTTATATTATATCATAAATATAGAATATATTTTTTATTATGATTATAATATTAATTATAATATTAATGTAATGTGAGGAATAATATGTTAAAAAAGCACAACTATTTATTATTTATTTTACTAATAACTTCACTATCAGTTCTTATGATTTCTTGTAAGACTGAAAAAAATCAATCTTTAGAGTATACCATAACAAACAATGATATACAAAATAAAAAAACAATTGCATTTTTAGGAGATAGTATTACCTATAATTGTGATTTTAATAAACTATATCCATCTTCAAATGATGAATTAATAAACTTTGGCATTATGGGAGACTCAACATTTAATATATTAAACAGAATAGATTCAGTTATTAGTAAAAATTTTGATAAAATCTTTTTATTAATTGGCATTAATGACCTACTAGGTAACTATATTAGCTTCGATGAAAGTTTAAAAAATTATGAAAAAATTATAAACAAAATAACTTCTAGTTGTCCAAATACCGAATTATATATTGAGAGTGTATTACCAGTAAATGAAAAAAATTTTTCAAACAAAAATTCAACAATTGAAAAATATAATAAAAACATAAATGAATTATCTAAAAAATATAATTTACAATATATTGATTTTTATACTCATTTTTTTAATAATAATTCTCTAATATATAATGCCTACTTAAATGATGGATTACATCTATCACAAGATGGCTATGATATAATAAAATCAATTCAAGAAAAATATTTAAAATAAGGTCGGATGAATTAACTAACCATCCGACCTTATTTTATTATCCCATTTCCAAAATGATATATTACCTATCCTTTCAAAGCCATTCTCCAAATACAGCCTCTCTGCTATATGGTTTCTTTTATCAACTTGTATATATAACTCTTTTATTCCTGTTTTATGTGCAATATAAATCAATTCATTTAAAAGAATTTTACCATAGCCCCTTCCTCTATATTGTTGAACTATTCCAAAGTTAACAATAAAAAATGCTCCTTTACTAAATATAATTTGGCCATAACCAATCACACAATTATCCTTAATCATAAAATAACACAAATCATCAATATAATAGTCTTGATTTTCATCATACTCAATATCACTTACTGTAAGTGGTATTCTTTGTGCTTCATAGAAAATATCATTTTGAATCTCACATCTTAATTTTCTATCAAGCTTCTTTCTACATTTTTTCATATATATATTATTGTTTTGAATTTTATTATTATACTCTTTTAATTTTAACAAATGAGTTTCTCTATACTTTGTCATATTTAATTTGCTTACAAGCATACTTGTATATGTATTTTCAAAGGCTTCATAAATCACATTGTTATTTTTTAAAATTTTAATCATACCACTATTGATTTTAGGCAAGCACTCCTCAACAAAATACATATCATTAATTTTTAATTGTTGTTCAAAACTGAAAGCATCAGTCCAAATATAACCAACTGGTTTCTCATCTTCATAAACAAGTGTAACCATTTTTCTCATTATATAGCGATAAAGCGCATTTTTATTTGCATAGTTCCTATCAAAATCTAAATTATATTGTAACTGCTTTTTAGCTTTAATTAGCAAGTACTTGAAATCTTTAAAGTTAGCAGTAGATAATTTTTTTATTTTTATCATTGCTTATCCCCACATTAGCAAAAAACTCCCATTAAAAATATATGGGAGTTTTTTAAAATAATTACATTTTACTTATCTTTTATGCTTAAGCTAATTCTCTTCTTCTCTTCATCAACTGATAATATCTTAGCTGTAACTTCTTCACCAACTGTAAGAACTTGTGAAGGATGTTCTATTCTATCATGACTTATTTTAGAAATGTGAACTAAAGCATCTAATCCTGGTTCTAATTCAACAAATGCACCAAAATCATTTATTCTTACAACTGTTCCTTGAACAACTTCTCCTTCTGGATACTTTTCCTTTACATTGCTCCATGGTTCTCCTGTTAATTGCTTTATGCTTAATGAAAGCTTCTTTGCCTCTCTATCAACATCTATAATCTTAACATCAATAATATCGCCTTGCTTTAATACATCTTCTGCACTCTTTATATGCTTCCATGAAATTTGTGATAAGTGTATCAAACCATCTATACCATTAACATCAGCAAATGCACCAAAGTTAGTAAATCTCTTAACTTCTGCCTTAACTACTGCACCTACTGTTAATCCAGCCCACGCTTTTTCTTCTTTTTCTAAGTATTCTTTTTCAATTATTACTCTTCTTGAAGCAATAATCTTTGAAGGATTTTCTTTAGAGAATTCTGTAAGCTTAACTTGTAATGTTTGACCCTTTAATGCTTCTTTATCCTTTATAAATTTAACATCTATTTGAGATACTGGTACAAATATTCTTACACCCTTATAGAATCCTGCTATTCCCTTTGGTAGTATTTGACTAATCTTCAAATCAAATACTTCTTCATTATTATAAAGCTTTTCTAATTCTTCATAAGCTAAATTCTTTTCATATTCAACTCTAGATAATGCTACATATCCTTCAACATTGAACTTTATAATTTTTGCTTTTATCTTGTCACCTTTATTTAAAGTTTCAGCATATTCTTGACCATCATCTCCAGCTGTTAACTGATTATATTTTATAATACCATCTTTTCCATATCCAGGAATAGATACTATAATACCTTCATTAGTCTTAGAAGCTACTTCTCCTTCTATTTCATCACCAATACACATATTTACTTTATCGTATTGATTCATTAATTCTAATTGTTCTTGATTGTTTATTTCTTGCATAATATTGATAACCTCCCTGATAATCCAATCTGGTGTTGATGCACCAGCTGTAATACCTATTTTTTTAAAATTTTTATTATTTATATATTCTTCTGGTAATTCAGAAGCATTTTCAATATGTAAAGTGTTGACGCAATTTTTACTTGAGATTTGAAATAACTTAGTAGTATTAGAACTATGCTTTCCTCCAATTACAATCATTGCATCTACTTTTTTAGACAATTCATCAGCACTTTTTTGTCTTACATCTGTTGCTGAACAAATTGTATTAAAATCTCTTAAATATATATCCATATTCTTTAAAGCGCATAATGTCTTATTATAATTCTCTACTTTTTCAGTTGTTTGGGATACAAGACATACCTTCTTAGAATCTAATCTTGGCAAACTTCCATCTTTAGTAATTATAGCAGAATTATTACACCAACCATTAATTCCAATCACTTCAGGATGATTTTCATCACCTTGAATAACTATAGTATACCCCTCTTCTGAGAATTTTTCCACTTTCTTTTGAATATTTGTAACAAATGGACATGTTGCATTAATTATAATCAGACCTTTTTTTTCCAATTGTTTTATAACCTCTTTAGAAACACCATGCGACCTAATAATTATAACATCATTTGCCTGTAACTTGTCAATATCTGATAATTCAATAGCAAAAATTTGTTTTTCTTCTAAGTATTTTACCACATCTGTATTATGTATTAGTGGACCAAGAGTATATATGTTTTTCTTATATTGCTTCTTTGCTTTTAATGTTTCATCTACAGCTCTTTTAACGCCAAAGCAAAAACCAGCCTCTTTAGCTAAAATTACATTTCTCATACATTTTTTCCTTCAATTATTGATATAATTTTATTTGTTACTTGCTCAATATTTAAGCCTGTAGTATCTACTTCTATTGCATCATCTGCTTTTTTCAAAGGGTCCACTTCTCTATGTGAATCTTTATAATCTCTATCTATAATATCCTTTAATATTTTTTCATAAGAACATTCTATATTTCTTGCAGTAAGTTCATCAAAACGACGCTTTGCCCTCTCTTCTGCTGTTGCAGTTAAAAATATCTTATACTTAGAATCTTTTAATACTACAGTACCGATATCTCTACCATCCATAATAACATTAAACTTCTTAGCCATCCTTCTTTGAAGATCAACAAGCTTTACTCTAACCTCCAAAACACTAGCATAATTAGAAACAATATTACTTATGCTTGGCATTGTTATCTTATCTTGGATATTTTCGCCATTCAAATATAAATCATCATTAACAAATTCCATTTCCATAGTATCTATTAATGCTTCTAACTTTTCCACCTCATTAGGTTGAATATTTTTTTCTATTGCTTTTAAAGCTACAGCTCTATACATAGCTCCAGTATTTATATACATCAAATCAAATTTTTTTGCTACTAACTTTGCAATCGTACTTTTTCCTGCACCAGCAGGCCCATCTATTGCTACTGAATAATTCACCATTACATCCTCCAACACTTGTTATTTTAAGTATCATATTTACATTATATATATTTTCTTTACCTTTAACAAGTTTAAATATTACTTCCTGCTAAAAAACCAGTTGATAATGCAATTTGAACATTATAACCACCCGTAAATGCATCTACATCAATAACTTCACCTGCAAATGATAAATTACTTATAATCTTCGATTTCATTGTGGAAGGGTCTATTTCTTTTGTATCAATTCCTCCAGCTGTTACTATTGCTTCATTTATCCCTCTAAGTCCTTTTACCTTCATAGGCATATTCTTAATAATGCTTACAAGATTTTTTCTTTCTTCTCTTGTTATCTCATTAACCTTCTTATTTTCATCAATTCCAGATAAAATAACAATCTCAGGAATTAATTTTTTAGGCAATAATTCATCTAGTGAATTTTTAAAGTTTTTATTAATATATTTTTGAAAATCTTTTTGTATTCTTTTATCTAACTCATTAATTTCAAGTGCTGGCTTTAAATCTATATATATATTATATTCCTTATTTTCAGAAATACATCTGCTTCCTGATAAAATTAACGGACCAGAAATACCAAAATGTGTAAATAGCATTTCACCTTGTTCTTTATAAACAACCTTCTTATTATTTTCTTTAATTGTAACCATAACATTTTTTAGAGATAATCCCATAAGCCTTTTAACATAATCATCTTCTATTTCAATCGGTACTAATGATGGAGTTAACTTAATAATATTATGCCCTAACTTTTTTGCAAATCTTTGGCCATCTCCTTTTGAACCTGTAGTTTGATAAGATGCACCTCCAGTTGCAATAATAAAATAATCCGCTTCTACTATATCATTATTTTCTAAAATAAGTTTATTAATTTTACTATCAGAAAATACTATGTCCTTAACTCTAGAATTTAATAATAATCTTACATTTTCTTTTTGCAATCCTTTTTCAAGCCCTTTAATTATATCAGAGGACTTATCTGAAAGAGGAAATACTCTTCCCCCCCTTTCAGTTTTTAACTTTATTCCTTGCCCCTCAAAGTACTTAATTGTATCTTCATTTGTAAATGTATAAAGAGCACTATATAAGAAGTGAGGATTTCCAGGAATAAAATCAAAAAATTCTGAAATGTCCTTTGCATTTGTTACATTACATCTTCCTTTTCCAGTTATAAATAGTTTTTTACCTACTTTTTCATTTCCATCAATTAAAATCACCTGATGATTTTTACTAGCAGTAATTGCTGCCATCATACCAGCTGGTCCTGCTCCTATTATTGCTACCTTCATAACAAACTTCCTCCAGTTTATAAATAGTATTACCAGCACTTTAATGCTGGTAATATTTAATCATCTGTTATATTTTTATTATTATCTGAATATATATTATATTCTTTCCATATATTTTCCAGACTATTGAATGTTTTTGAAATATGTTCTTTTTCCTTCATACCAACAGCAATTATCAATGCATTAATTACTGAAAGCGGCGCTACTAAAGAATCTACAAATGACGCCATATTACTCTCTGCAATAAGTGTATAATCTGCTTTAGAAGCAAGTGGAGAACGTTTGCTATCTGTAATTGCTACAACATCAGCTCCTCTGCTTTTAGCAAAATCTAATGCATTAATTGTTTTAGCGGCATATCTTGGAAAACCTATACCAATAACTAAATCACCCTTTTTTACATTTATCATTTGTTCAAATATATCAGAAATGCCATAACTTACAACCTTGACATTTTGTAAAATTACATTAAGATAAAATCCCAAAAATTCTGCTAATGCAGTTGAACTTCTTAGTCCTATTATATATATTTTATTAGCTCTAAAAATAGAATCAATCACGTTTTCAAACATTTTAAAATCAATCTTTTCGAGTGTGATTCTTATATTATCTATATCTGCCTTCAAAACACTTCTTAATGCATATTCATTAGAAAGATAGTCATTAGATAATTCTAATCTTTGTACTGTCGTCAATCTATTTTTAATAAGCTCCTGAAGAGCTTTTTGAAGCTTAGGATAACCTTCAAAGCCTACTTCATTAGCAAATCTAACTACTGTTGATTCCGAGACACCAACCGAAACACCAAGCTTTGCAGCAGTCATAAATGCAGCTTTATCATAACTGCTTAATATATATTCTGCAATTAATTTCTGACTTTTACTTAATCTTGGATACTTAATTTGAATAATTTTCATTAAGTCTTTTACTTCTTCATTATGCTCACTATCCATATACCCCATCCTATCGTCTAATATGTATTATTTTTTAATTTCCATTATATACCTCTAGTTCAAAAACTTATGCAGTATAGAAAAATCTCTACCTTATGATAGTATAACACAAATTAAAACAATCTTACTATTTAATTTATAGTGACTTTAAATATTTTAACTCCTCTTCAGTAAGCGCTCTATACTCACCCTTTGGAAGATTCATAAGCCTTATTTTACCTATTGCTACTCTCTTAAGTGAAATAACTTCATAACCAAGTGCACTTAACATTCTACGAATCTGCCTATTTTTCCCTTCATGTATCCCAATTTCGAGACTAGTACGATTATCAATACTCCCTAATATTTTTAAGCTAGCATTTGATGTGACATATCCACCTATATCAACGCCCCTCTCAAATTTTGCTATATCTTTTTGTCTAAATTCGCCTTTTACTACTACTCTATATTGCTTTATTATCTCTACCCTTGGATGTATTATTTTATTATAAATATCTCCATCATTTGTAAGAATAATAAGACCACTACTATCATAATCAAGTCTTCCAATAGGATATATTCTCTCCTCTGTTTTTATTATGTCAAGTACTGTTTTTCTATTTTTTTCATCCTTTACAGAAGTTATATATCCTTCTGGTTTATTTAACATATAATAAACCTTTCTCTCTTCTTTTTTGATTACACTTCCGTCTACTTCTACTATATCTTTCTCTAAATCAACTTTGCTACCAAGTTCTTTAATAATTATTCCATTTACTTTTACCCTACCAGATAAAATAATTTCTTCACATTTTCTTCTTGAGGCTACTCCACAACTTGCCATGTATTTTTGTAGTCTTTCTTCCATATTTTTCACTCCAAAACTTTATTCCTTTAGATTATATAACCTTATACATAAAATAACAATACAAAAAGCAACAAGGCATCTATAAGATACCTCATTGATATTATTTTAGAAAAACCATGGACCTCCTAAACCAAAGCCTCCAAAGCCGAATCCAAATAGTAAAAGTATCCAAACCCATGGAAAAAATCCAAAACCACAGTTTCCAAAACCTCCACAATTTCCAAATCCGCCACAATTTCCTATATTTCCTCTACAACAGTTATTACATGAAGAACAACAACCTCTATTACACAAGCAATTATTTCTGCAACAACCTGACATAGTATATCAACTCCTATTCTTTTGAATAGTATATTATATTACCTTTAATATAATATGGTTAAAAGTTTATTTCATCTTTCGCAAATTTCATCTAATTTTAATAAAATTTCTTTATATTCTGAAATTATATAATTATTTTGATACAATTCCTTAAAGCTCACTTTATCAGGGTCTACCATAAGTATCTTCATGTAATTATCACCATAAATTTTATTTAATATTAATATTATATCCTTTTTAATGTCTTTTGTATTGTGATTTTTTATATCATAATTTAGTTTATCTATACGTGCATAAAGCTGATATATGTAACTAATCTCCTTTAGTGAAAATGCATTATATAATGATGATATAGCTTTAGAATAATCTAAGTAAATAGGAAAATATGCGATATATTCTATATCAATATCACCTCTTTTAATGCTCCTTATACATTCAAATATGCTAGTTGCTATATCTAATCTGATTATATTTGCATTTTCACTTATTTCTATAAGTCGCTTACTCACATCATAATTAATTTTTTCTCTGCTTAATATTTTATCTTGAGCACATTTTTTAATGTACATAACATTATTTATTTTATAACTAAAAAAAGCACCTAATAATGAACCTAATATAATTGATGCAGCTGAAATAATTGATGTAATAATTGGCATAGACATAAAAACACCTACTTAACTTATAAATTTATCACAAATGCAATCCCTAAAATATGACTTATATTAATAATAAAATAAATTATTAGTATAATATTAATTAAAATATTAGCTATCTTAATCTGTTTAACCGTTGCATTTTTCATCCTAAAGCAAATAAAAATAATAAGAACTAATACTAATATACATTTTAAAAATATACTTAAGTACTTATTGTTAATAACAGAAGCCATAAAAGCATTTCCCTCAAAAAATAATTTACTATCTAATAAAATATAAGTAAAAAATAAGTCACTAACATTTAATAGATATAATAAAATTAATTTTCTCTTTAAAAGACTTTGTGTAACTTTTTCCATACACAACTCCAAAATGATTACTTAGTATATATTATGTTCACTTTTATTAAATTTATTCATAAAAAAAGAAATTATTTATACTAAGCTCAATTGTGTATAAAAGTGATATATTATGGCAATACTAGAAATAGAAAATATTTGGAAAGGTATTGTTTTGTATGGATTATGAAAAGATATTGGAAATAATTATAAAGAAAAAAACACTCATAACAAATGTCATATTTACTATAAGTATATTATTTAACCACATCTCTGTTGAAGCATAATCCTTTATAATCCAATCAGGTGATGGAATATTGGAGAATTTAAAGATATATGCATGTGCAGCATGGTGTGTTATTACCAATAAAATAAGAAAATTTTTCAAATTATCTAAATACAATATCCTCTTTGAATTCATAAAGTATCCCCCTAAAAATATGTATTTAATTATATTAATATTTTAGCAAATTCCATATTATTTAGATAATTCCCTCTGATATTTTCAAGTATTTCTGTCCTATAATTTTTATCATGTTCTACTGCTTTAACAAAATTTTGAATAAAATTTATAATTTCATCCTTAGAATCAACTTTACTATTTATATATTTTCCAACCAAATAAAATCTAATTAATGAGTACATAATTAATAACATCATATATCCATCAAAAATAAATTCATTATCTGAAAAAGGAAATAAGTTATTATACATAGAATTTACTAAATAATTTTCAAATATATACTCATATTTATTAATAAATTCTTCTGTATAGGTTATGTATGCATTTAAATAATTTTGAGCATTATTTTGTAAATCTTCATCAGTATTTAAATTATAATTTTTAAGAATTTCTTTTGTATATTCCTTAAATTTAACATTATCTATCTCTTCTATAATATTTAAATCATCTACTATTTTTTTTAAAAATGAAATTTGCAAAATATAATTTATATCTTCTCTTTCATAATCAGATTTATCAAAATCGAAGCTTGAAATATATTTTTCAACCTTATTTAATGATTCTTCAGATAATTCATCAATATCACTTAAATAATTACCAAGCATAAATAATCTTTCACTTAATGTAAATTTTCTATTTTGTATTATATCAATAGATGTTTTTCTAATTTCCTTAAAAAACTTCATTATATTATCTTTATTTTCTTTTGTATCTATTATTCCAGATACTATATGCTTTCCTAGCTTTTTATCAATCTCTTTAAACTTGATTCCCTCTTCCTTATTTAATACTATTCTTGAAACTTCAGGACAAGCTAAATCAAGTGACATCTCATAAACATTATCAACTATATTTAGGGTTCTAGGAAAATGTGTACACACACAGGATAGAGCTTCTTCTCCTAAGTTTTTATATATTATACAGTAATTTTCATCATCTAAAAAAGGACATCTCTTATCCTTAGGAAGTTTAATTCTTCCATAATCTATATTTTCATCAGTACAATATTGATTATTATGTACATACTTTTGAAACATCTTTTTCATATCCTGATTGCTAGTTTTATGGTACTGTCTAAAACTTTTTTTATCTATATCTATATCCCATCCAATACAACAGCTATCACTACATATTCCACCAATACATTTAAATTTTTCAAAATAATCTGGTACTATCATTCAAAATCTCCTTAAGTAAATATTTAGCTCATATTTGCATATGTGCAACGTTTAATAATATAGTATACTATCATTAGTGCTTCAGATATTTAATTCAATAAATCCTATCATAACACCACATAAAATAGATTGAATTGCTCTTTTCTTTTTTGAAACTCCTTGCATTGCTTCCTTCGTAGTCATAACCGGACGTACAATGCATTTAACACCCAATAATGTCATAAACACAGAGAAGCCTACCATTGTTGATGATGATACACGACTTGCCACAAAGCTTCCAACAACTGTGAAAGCCAAAACACTTAACATCATAATGATTCCATTTTTTTATATCAAGATTTTTATTTTTGTGATATGTATAAGCAGAAATTGCACTTGCTAGTACATCAGAAGATAACGCAATACCTATTGCCATATATGAATCCATTCCTAAAAATGTAGATAATAAACCTATACTTCAGATATATTTTACTATATACTAAATTTGAAAACAATAATCATGACTAAAGAACATTTATTAATATTACAAGACTTACCAAATTAATAATTATTTTGGGAATCTTATTTTTAATAAAAGTTTTACCCTGTGCTATGTATTCATCCTCCGTTTTACTTTTTAATTTTGCAAAAATCTCCTTAAAAGTTCTTTCAATACCCTCCCAATCAAATCGCTTATTAAAGTCATCTGAAAATTCTGAAATAAACATTGAAACAAACAATGCTGGAAGAATATAAATGGATAATAAACTAACTATTAGTATTAATGATAGAATTATCGAACCCAAACAATTAATTACTGATGTATCCAAAACACCTTCTACATATGATAACCATTGTTCTTTAAAGAATAGTTTTTTCAAAACCAATAAGTTATCTATTCCTAACTTAGGTAACAACCAATTCTCTAATATCACTAAAGCAATAAATATTGGAATAGTAATATATTTCAATTTAGTAAAAATAATTTTTGCTACTTCAAATGCAAAATACATAACAAATACTGGCCAATAAACAAGCCAATGAATTATCCTAGCGACTATTGATATATTTTTATTATTTTTTTTAAAACTTATTTTCATTTCTTCTCCTAATATTTATCCAATCGACTAACAATTATCGTCAATAATTTTTTATATATTTTTTCACAAGCATCAGAAATCCAATCTAAAATTCCCAAAATACTTTTTAATATGAATATAATAATACCTACTATACATTCCAAAACCATAAGAATAAATGTTAATACAAATGAGCTTATTCCTAAAATAAAAACTGTACCAACAACCACTTCAATCACCAAGATACCAACTAGTGCTAAAGCTCTCCCAAAACTACTCTTAACAGTTTCTTCTACTATGCCATACAATAAAAATAATGTAACTATAGATAATAAAGTGACTCCACTTATTTTTAAAATACTTACTATAGAATTTAAAATTGCATAAAATGTTGATGCTAAGACCTTAAAAAAAATTCCAATAATAAAAAATAATATAGCAAAAGCGACTGCCCAAAAAATTATAAATGTATCCAATTTTTTCACCCTATCCTACTTTTTTAATGAACTTTTTTGATAAAAAATCAATATTTTTTCTCTTACCATCCAAAATATACAAAAAACCAACCCAAAAATACCTACCTTTTGCAAATCAACTTCTTGCATAGTATAAAATATCTTATCTCCTAATATTTCTCTAAATATACTTCTTACAGTTTCATTTTGAATACAAAAAATCAGTTCAAAATAAAGTAAAAAAATAACTGGCCAAAAAATTTTCTCATAATATTTTTGAATATTTTTTCTTTCCTCTAATATAAGAATAAAATACTGACCTAATAAAACAACAGCAAGCGAAATAAATGTTATTGCTACCCAATTATATTCTCTGTACATACTCAAATCACTTTCGCTAGCAAACTGCAATAATGATGCAAAATTAATTATAAATGCACCTACTCCAAAATATCCTGATAATACTCCATCAGAAAAGACCATACACAAGATAAAAATAAACTTACCGAATGTAAATCCCGTTGAAATAATTAAGTATATTCCTAAAAAAAACATTAAAAAGCTTTCAAAAAAAGTATCTTTATTAAATGCTTTTAAAATGCCCTTAAATACACATCCACTGAGAAAAATATACTCCCATAAAGAAAAAGTAATATTCATCTCTGGAACTAATGTCATTTTCCATGCAATGGTTCCTAATACCAAAAAAATTGAACCCACCACAAGTGAAAGCTTTTTATGCTCTTTCCTATAACCTAAATTGAAGCTATACATAAGCTTTTCTATATCAAGAATAACTTCTTCCATTGACTGATATCTCTGCTCTGGATCATACATACATGCTTTTACCATTAAACGATATAAACCTTCAGAAATATCATTTTTAGGACGTGGTAAAATAAAACCTTTACTATATTGTATATCTGCATTTTCATCATTTGTATTTAAAATTGGAAATTTCAATTCATTTGTTAATACAAAAAGCATCATTCCAAAAGAATAGATATCAACCGTATTATCATATCTATCATTTTTTCTCCTATTAATTAACTCTGGTGCAGCATACCCCTTAGTAAATGCAACTGTACTAGCAAATCCATCAGGTGTTTTTTCAGCTATTCCAAAATCCCCTAGCTTATATTGCTTTTTCTTTTGTGAGTAAAAAATATTTTCCAATTTAACATCACGATAAATAATATTATTATTGTGAGCTCGCTGCAAAGCTAAACCTATATCATAAGCCAATTTTAAAATTTCTTTTTCATTACCATCTAATAATATTTTAGGAGTCATCTTTATCTTTCCGAATTTAGTTTTCTGAATAACTGGAGTAATTTTTTCCATTACAATAAATTGTAATTTTAAGCTCATTTTAGATAACTGTTTGGGCTCATCTTCTAATACATCTACCACATTATCTTCCTCATTCAAAATTACCCAAAGCTCTTTATAATCATATATCTTAACAACGTTATTATACACATCCCCAATATACTTTTGAGCCTCAACTATCTCATTAAAAGCTTTTGAATCAACGCCTTTGTTATTAAATCCAATTACCTTTATAGCAAAGCTTCCTTTATGCTTTAAGCGTTTTACTGCCTCATAAACATAAGCAAAGCCTCCACTCCCAATAAGTTTAAGTTTGCCATTCTCATAAGCAAAGGAATATTTCTTAAATAAAACTCCCATTTCATCAAGCTGTATTAAAATTTTATCTATTTCTTCACTCGTCCAAATATTCATCTACTGTATCATCCTCATTTTCATAATCCAAATCATACATATACACCCTCTTAAGAATATAGATTCCTATTCCTGTTTTAATAAGCTGTATATGTTTTAGTATTTCAGGAACAATAATAACATTAAATCTTTCCAATAATAATAAAATCACTCCAACAACAATTAAAATAATCCAAGTTTTATTCAATAACCTAAACCAAATGGCTGCCCTTCTATTACTCTCCCTATCAAAGCCAATTCTTAAAAGAATATAATTTCCAACAACTGCTATAAGAGCAACTATAGTTAGCCATCCTAAATTAAATTTACTAAAAAAATCTAACCATGCTAGCTTTCCTGTTAGCATTTGTGCAATCCATAGTTCTATTCCAATTGCACATCCAGTTGTTATTGCTGGTATACCAAGAAATACAACCAATAAAATTAATACTTGTGGTACATCTATCTCTAACGAATACATAGAAAAAACAGCTAAACAAATCGTAATTACCCCAAACTCAATATGAAACTCTTTTACACTTTGCAATATTGCTTGTCCAAATAAAATTATTGGTAGCACCCAAAATTTCCAGTCGGCTATATAATTAGCATTTGGAGATAATGCTTTAAATAAAAATACACTAAAAATAGCGAAAAAAAATACTCTCCAAATACTTGATTTTATATACATACTTTCATATGCCTTATCACGCTTTTTTCGTTCTTCACGAGTTAGTTCTGACTCGTCCTTTTCCCACCATAGGACTTCAGTTTTTTTTAATTCTGCTCCAACTCCTTCTAAAGTATTCCTCTCACTATACACTTCAGTTTCTATATCTTCATATTCTTCTTCAAATTCTTGTTCTATATAATTTCGATTAAGATTTCCTATTTCAATCAAGACTTCCTCAATCGACTGATATCGATCATTTGCTCTATAACTACACATTTTTCTAATAATCCTAGCCATATCTTTAGAAGCATGGATTGGAGCAGGAAAGACAAAGTCTTTATCATACTGAATACTATTAGTTCTATATGAGTTAGAGCCTGGAAACCTTAAGTCATTAAGTAAAAGATATAATGTAACTCCAAATGAATAAATGTCAGCAGTCGCATTATAAGAACCTTGTAGCCTTTTTTCTATTTCTGGTGCTCCATATCCATCAGTAAATATTACTGTTTCTGCATTTCCATTTTCTGCATATTTTACCTCTCCAAAATCCCCCAACTTATATTGTTGAAGTTCTTCATCCCAAAATATATTTTCAAGTTTAACATCTCTATGTAAAAAGTTATTATTATGAGTTATAAGCAAAGCACTTCCCACTTGCTTTGCAAAATTAACCACTTCATCTTCTGTTTCTAAATCACTTTTCAATAGTTTAACATTACCAAATTTATCTTTAGAAATAATATTATTCAATTTTTCCATACAAACAATTTGAAGTTCTAATCCATCAAATTTTTCATAATCACTTTCATTTCTTCCGATAATATCAGTTATATTGTAGTCTTTATCTAATAATAATTTAATCATACAAAATCCAATAATTCTTACTATATTTTTAGATTGTTCTCCTAGATAACACTGAACTGAAACATTGTCGCCAAGATTTGACTGCACTAGCTTATCATTTAACCCATATATTTTAATGGCATAATGTCTATCAGGCATCTGTGAATCATACATATCATATACTAAAGAAGAACCACCTAAGCCTAATAGACAAAGCTCATTATTCACTTTATAAAATTTGTATCGACAATCTAAAAATATCTCACCTTCCAACTGAAGAAGTACTTTCTCTATACTAGCTTTATTAAAAACCTGCATATTCTCCTCTTTCCATTAGCAAGTTGCTAATTCCATATCTCCAATCATATATGTCAAGTCACCCATATAAATTGCAATTCCATTCTCTTCTTTAATAACAGTTCCTTTGTCTGGCTCAGATAATAAAATTTCTATGCCTCCTGATATAAAACTTACTTCGTTATATCCCTTGGAATCTACAACTCGCCACCTCTGATTATAATCCCTAGTAATAAACATTCCCCAAATAGTCTTACAATTAATGACTTCCTCTTTTCCAGCACCAAATACAAATATATCCCCATCTTTGAGCATAATTGGTTTAATTCTTCCGTTTAGTCCAGTTTCAATATGCTTGTGATTGTAAAACGTTCCATTTTTACCATTATAGTCAATATAAAACCATATTCCATCCATATTCTCAAATTTTCCATGTTTTCTACTTACTGTCGTAGAATATAACTTAATATCAGGTATATTACCTTTCGTAGGTCTTCCTATTTCCCATATATTTTTATCATCTAATGCATACTCTATAAGTTGTCCGCTTTCAATTATCACCAAATTATTTCCTTTTCTACACATCATCATTCATCTCCGATAATTCTGTAATAAAAGATTTTACCTGTGGTAAATCAATCTTATTTAAGACTTTTCTAGCATATCTACATAATTCATCAGGATCAAACTCTTCAGATTCTGTATTAAGAATATTATTTAGGCTTGCATCATCAAGAATAAACATTATTACACTCTCAAAAATATTTTTAGCACATAATGGTTCCATTTGTGCAGCCTCAAGCATATAATCAATCATTTCATGATCCATACTTAAATGTAATCCCAAAGAAATAATCTTATTTCGCGTTGGATACCATTTATGTTGATTAATTTCTGATACACACTGTTTTAATGATGATGACCATCCTTGAGCTGCTGCTAATTCAGAAAATGTTTCTCCATACTTCTGATAGTTTGTCTTAATATACATTTTTACATTAGTATAAAACCTATGATATGTTGTTGAAAAAGTTGCAATATTATCTGATATAAACTTCTCTAATTCATCTTCATCCTTAATATCAGAAAGCTTTTCATTAAACTTTTCAGTATCTACGTTTGTTATACCATCTGTATCATCTTTTATTATATTTTCTTTTATTTTATTTAAAATATAGTTATACTTTTTTAATGTTTCTTCACCGTATTCTTTACCTAATACGAAAATACAAACACAGTCCTCCAAACTCTTTGGATACAATTTAGGATAACGACCATATCTAACAAGAAGCTGATTCATCTCTTCTTTTCCATAACCAGCTGCCATACCAATTCGAAGAAATCTTTCTCTATTCTTTGGTATAACTCCATTACACCAGTTATTTACTGTAACTCTGCTCATTCCACATCTCTTTGCAAATTCACCTTGTCTTAAACCACTCGTTTTTATAATTTCACCCATTTTATGCGACCATTGCTTTTCTTGTGATTCAAGCATTGGAAAAATTCTTTCTATTAATTCATCAATATCTTCACATCTCGCTATTTCGTCTTTTATAATTTCTGTTTCACATTTATTACTGTACATATACACTTAACTCCTTTCTACTATTAGCTATATCTATTATTTTAATACCTAAGCACTATAATTGAGGAGTCATACTTTTAAACAAAAACTATTTTTAATAACGCATTCTCTCCTTGTATGCCTTCCTTACTGGAATAATTGGAAGGAATAAAAAGAAAAAAATTGCAGTAATAAATGTTGCTATAAATGTTAGGATATCGTATGGGAAGGGTATAATATACCAACCCTTCTTTGCAATTTTACTTGACATATCCATAGCAGTTCCAAAACCACCAAAAAAATAAGATACTAAACCTCCAAAGAAACCAAAAACCATCAAATATGATCCCAAACTTAAACCTGCATTTGTAATAAGTACTCCTAATACTATTGACCCTAATCCTCCTAATGCAATATACTGTGCAATTTTTAATCTTTCCATAATAAATCCTCCTTTTTTGAACTACTTGCTCATAAACTAACAAATTATTTCTTTACATTACTTTCATATTCATATTTATCTAATTGCTTAGTTACGCAGTCATTAAATAAAGAATCTAAGTCCTTATAACCTCTATATGTATAATAGTTGAAAATAAAATTTTCTCTTCCATAGTCACTTTCAATTGTGTTATGTGTCATTTCATAACGATTGCTATCAACAGAGCATGTCCCATCTTCTAATAAAATTAAATCTTCATATTTTACATATAAATAATAATTTTCATTACCTACTTCCTCTGTTTGACCATCTCCACCTCTTTTTAATCCTTTTACCTCTGATGTAATCTTATAGACATAATAAATCTGATTATATTCTGAGCTTGTATTTTCATCTTTTTTAGTTAATAAATAACATCCCAATAATTTTATATCTTTAATTTTCTTTCCTTCATCCCAATCTGCTGCACTGGCCTTTATTACATCTGTTGAATTTTTTTGTAATTTATTATCAGTTTCTTTTGGAATGGAAGCTAGTTTTTGAACATATTCTGGCAAATTACTAACTGTATATTCCTCTTCTTCCTTAGTTAATTTGTAGTATTTTGATTCAGCCTTTATTGTAACAGTATCTCCATTTTTTAATCCTGTTGATTTATCTGGAGTATAAGTAATTCCACTTTTAGTATTCTTAATTTTTACTATTCCACTTGGTGAGTATCCCTCAAATGTAACAGAAATGTCTTCAAAAGGGTTACATTCCCCATTTTTCTTTTTATTACCTCCCTTATCTAATTCATTAAGAGCATTTTCAACATCCTTCTCATCAATCCCATTTCCGTTATTACATGCTACTAATGAAAAACAAAGTATTGCACTCATAAGAGCCATAAGTATTTTTTTCATAATAATCTCTCCTTTTTTGTATTATTAGTTGTTCAGTTTTTACTGACAAACTAATAATACATTAAATTTAACTTATTTTTTTTAGACAAACTTTACAATGAATCATAGATATCTTCAACGTAGAATATATCTTCCAAATCCTTCTTGGAAACTTTTTTCCTCTTATCTAACTTAGATTGTGTTTCAATCTTAATTCCTTTTCTTTTTATATATTCATCTAATTCTAAGTTTTTACTACACATAAAAGGCTTTTCACCACGTCTAAATATCCAACTTGAACACAATGGCATATGTAA
>JALENK010000062.1 GCA_022767515.1 Clostridium sp. | reverse complement strand
ACTACGGAAACGCAATATTCCTTGATTCAGAAACGGAATTGAAGGACGGAACGAGAACCGTTACACTGACAAGCGAAGAATCAGAACTAAAGTCCGACATAAGCAAGGATAAAGTGTGTATCACCGCTTTGCCTTTATCTGAAGAAGATTTATTGTCATATTCGACCGAAGAAAGAGACTCTTCATCTTCAACGGACGAAGCAGATGATACAGAGGTTGTAAGCAAAGAGAAATTCGTTGATGACTTTCCTTTAGAGCAGAAAGACAACAAAAGTCTTGTTTTAAGCTATAAGGAAGAGGAATACGACAGTGCTTGTGTATATATGTATTTTGTTCACAAGGACTGTGTAGAAGACAATGTTTACGCAATAGGTTCGGATTATATAGACCCAACCCAAAAAGCAGCTCCTACAGGTAATATTGCAACAAATCACGCTAATTTGCAGGAAAATCCTACGCTTGAATTAAAGCTTAATAACGCAAAGCCTGTCAGTGAAATAAAAGCAGAGGACATTACTCTTTCTGGTGCTTTTAAAGATTTGAAGATTTCGTCAGTAGAAGCATCCGCTGATACAATCAAATTGCAGACAGTCGGAACAGTAAAGATTACCGACGCACCGTACGGCTATGTTGACCTTTCAGCTAAAACAAATGATGCGGAAAAAGAAATTTTGGCTTTTACCGAGATTAATAATATTGATGTATATATTGATGATGCAACCTTTGAATACAGCGACAAAATTTTAAGCTTTGATGTTGATGTTGCAGGTAAAGAGCTTGATATTACTGATAAGGAGCTTGCTTCCTCAATAAAAATTGATAATTTCAAAGTAGAAAAAACAGAAATTTCAAAGGATAAAAAGTCATTCAAGCTTTATGTAAATGTTGATGCAAAAGATATTGATGAGGCAGTAACTAAATTAAATAATAAAACTCTTTCTATTGATTTAGAGCCTAAAATAGAACACATTATTTCACTAAGCAAGGCTTCGTTTAAAGTAAATATTAATTCTATTGACAAGCCTGAAGGTAATTCTAATAAATATACTGCAAATGCTGAAATTTATTCTGTAAGTGGCAATTTAAATAATCTTGAAAAAACTGATATTTCCTTTGAAAGAGATTTTGCAAATGCTGAAATCACTTCAATAAAAAAGGAAAACAACAGCTATACCTTTGATTTCAGCTTTACTTGTAACGATGTCGAAAAGACTATTTTCTCAGGAATTGTAAAACTCACTGATAATAAGCTTATTAACGAATGGGGCACAGCTTCTGACTTATTGTCTTCAAATGCAGAATATTTATTCGAAACTAGCAAAGCTTCAGGATATGATGAAATTAAAGAGTTTGTAGAAAAAATTAAGAAAGATAACGCTATTCTATTTAAAGCAAAAGATTTTGTTTTAAAAGTAATGGAATTGGGCAAGCAAGTTTATAATGCAAAATATTCTGACGCTTTCGGAACATCAAAGTCTATTCTAGGTTTATTGGGAATAATAGACACTAGAAGTTCTGATAAAAAAAAGATTGATGAAATAAAGTCAATAGTATTGGATACTAAGCTTATGGTTCAGAATATTGATAAAAAAATAGTTGACCTTAATGATAAGCTTTCGCATACAACTGCTGATTTACAAATTGGCATTGACAAGGCAACAATTCAGACTGCATGTAATAGATGGGAAAACTTTATCAGTAATTACATTAAGCCACTTGAAAACAGTATAGATACTTATACTGCAAATCTTCAAAAGAAGACTGTAGAGTTCATTACTAATGATGATAGTCTTGATGTTTACTTTGATGTTAATGGTAAAATGACACTTCTAAAGGGTGAAGTAAGAGGAACTCTAATATCAATGGATGGAACTGAAATCGATCCTTCAAAAACAATAACATTTAAACTTAACAACAGCAACTTAAAGAATTCACTAGAAGCACTTAAAAATCATAAAAATAAATATAGCAATGACTTAATTGAAGGATTGAAAACTGATTTACTTGAAATATTAAAAAGTAACAATGTTGACTATTTTAAAGCCACAGATGAAAATGCAGAAATGCTTTTAAATTCTATTAAAACAAAAATTTCTCTTCAAACACTAGATGAGAATGAATTCAATAATAAATTTATTCAGCAATACAAAAATCTTTGTAATGCAATTTCTGGAACAAATACAAATTCGGCTTTAAATGCATACTATACTTACATATCATCTGTTTACAACTTCCAACAAGAAGCTGAAGACAAGCTTATAAATATGAACAACTATCTTACTGTTACATTATTCAAATATGGCTGCTTTGCTTCTTATATTGCAGATTATCATACAGGAATCAGTGATGATGATACAAGTATTTCCGACTCATGGAGCAGTGCATTAAAAGCCCTTAAAGATACTGGTTTACACAAAGAAGAAAACGGCACAAAATGGTGTTATGTAATCGGAAGACCTGTGTCTATAACTCCAGTGAAAGTTACACGTCATTATTCTGTAAATAGCAGAACGAAGATTGACCATTTAAGAGCTAAGGGTGTTAAAAAGGAAAGCATACGCTATAGATATTTTGGATTGAATTTTGATTATGTAAATCTAGTGGATCAAAACACAAAAAATAGCTTAAAAAATGTTAATGTACTTTCTGGAACTCAACTTAATATAATTAAAAATCGTTTTGATGCTATGAATCTTGGAATATCATTTATGGACTATATGACAAATAGTGATATTTTCAAATTGAATTCAAATACCAATTTGGTACTTGCAAGTGATTTAAGCACAGAAAGTTTTCCTTTAGATGGAAGCGTCGAGCTTACATGTATAGATCAGCATTACTCTGATTACAAGGTTGATCAAAAATATAAAATTGGAAAAAATAATAAAAGCTATTTTGAAATCTACGAAAAACAAAAAGCTACTGTTTTCAATTTAAATACCTGCTCATACAATACACAAACTGTTTTTGAAAGAGCACACTATGGTCAATCTCATATCTATTGGTCAAAAGATGAGGATGCTCGTTTTGAAAATATAAACTTAAGTGATACCTTATATGCAATTTTTATGATTTCATAATTTCTATTTATATATCAATGCACAAAATAAATCCGCCAGACAAAACGTCTGTCGGATTTATTTTGGCTTAATTTGTAAAATATGAATACTATTATATTTTATGAATAAACCTATAATTGAAACATAATTTTATGTTGAGGTGACTCTATTTTGTTTGGTTATATTAATCCCCTTTTATCAAATCTCTCTGAAACTGATATCAATATAGTAAAAAAATATTATTGTGGGCTGTGTATTTCTATAAAAAATAAATTTGGTAATATTCCAAGACTTAGCTTAAGCTATGATGCTACCTTCTTTGCTTTATTTTTTAATTCCTTAGTCCCCTATGAGCCTGTCTCAATAAATATAACCTGCCTTAAACATCCTTTATCAAAACGTAATATAATACTTTCTAATCCTAGTCTAGATTATAGCACCGATTTCAATATTCTTTGCTTTTATTACAAGCTTATTGATGATATTAATGATGATAATACCTTAAAAGCCAAAATTTTAATGCAAATTTTTAAACCTTATATAGAAAATACCACACATACTTCTATGTTAAATACTTTTGAAACTAACCTTTCTTTATTAAATTCCTATGAAAAAAATCCACCTGTTAAGAATTTAGATATCTTATGCCATCCTTTCAGTAATTTAATTGGAACTATATTTTTTTCTGTTCCATTTGAACTTAGTGAAGACTCCAAAGCCTTCAGAAATAATCTATATCACCTTGGGTACTTGCTTGGTAAATGGTTATATTTAACTGATGCTCTTGATGATTTAAAAATGGATATGAAAAAACATAAATTTAATCCACTAAATTATATATATAATGAAGATAATAGTTCATATGACAATTTAATTTCAAAAGTCAAAAAACCCATTGACTTTACATTAATGACTCTTGCTACAAGCTGTAATGATGAATTAAAAAATATTCCTTTAAAACGTAATGAAAGTATTATTAATAGTACAATTTCTCATGGTCTTGTTAATAGCTATATGAATATTTTTAATAATTTATAATATATATTACTATATTAATCTTAGGAGCAACCATTATGGAAGACCCTTATTCAATCCTTAATATAGCTAAAGATGCCACAAAGGAAGAAATTCAAGAAAGCTATAAAGCTTTACTCAAAAAATATGATACCTCTTCAATTGAAGATGAGGAAACACAAGACATATATTTACAAAAACTATCTGAAATTAACCTTGCCTACACTACACTTATAAAATCATTAATTTTTAAAGAAGTCAGAGAACTTATAAGTATAGATAACTTTATTAATGCTGAAGCAAAGCTTAACATTATATCTGACCCAAACTCTGCAGAATGGAATTACCTAAGTGGTATTCTCCTTCTAAAAAAAGGATGGGTTGATTCTGGTATAATTCAAATTCAAAAAGCTATAAACATAAATCCCTATAACGAAGAATATAAAACTACAATGAAGCAACTAAAAGAAAAAATAAGCATAAATAAACAATCAATAAAACAAAATAATAAATCTAATGCACTATGTAATAATAATTCAAAAGGCGGTCTTTGTTAAGCCGCCTATTTATCAAAATCAATTTTACCTTTTAACATTGGATTCTCTACAAACTTTTCATTAACAAGTTCTGCTATTTTTCTCTGCTCTTCCATTGTTTTATTTAAGCTTTTTGAAACTATTATATCTTCCTCTACCGGATCTTTTACTGCATCAACTGATATTGTATTTCCTGAATTTTTAAGAGTTTTTTTGTTCATCTCATCCTTGAAATTTTGCTTAGAACCTTGTTTTTCTCCCTCTCTTTTTATTCTATTTGCAACACTAGCACTTTTTACTGTTGAATTTTCCCTTGAAATTTGTCTTTCCATAGCAATTCTAATATTATCTAGCATAATATTTCATCTCCCTTCCTTGGTATATACATAATTATCGAAAAAATAAATAAAAACTAAATACCTATATTATTATTTATTTTCCGTCCTCTGTTATTCTTCCATCAGAACTAGAAATAGGAATTTTTTCACCTAAAAATTTAGGCTTACTTTTTGTAATATTACTCATTAAAAATGCTTTTATTTGAGAAAATCTTTCTCTAAATTTATAGTAATCTATTCCTGAATACTCTCGCAGGTCCGAAGCCACCCCAAGAGCCTCTATATTCTTTTTCTGTGCTAAATATAATGCTCTAGGCAAATGATATTCATTTGTTATGACAATCGCCTTATTTACCTCAAATATATCTTTTGCTCTATACATAGTATCATAAGTAGAAAAGCCTGCGTGATCCATAAAAATATCCGACTCACTTATAGATAGATTATCTAATATATATTTTTTCATTGTCTTTACTTCATTATAATTATCTTGTCCATGGTCTCCAGATAAAAGAATCTTACATTTTTTATCAAGCTTATTATAAACAGCAATTGCAGTTTTTAATCTGTCTTCAAGCATCTGGCAAGGTGAGCCATCTTCCTTTACCCCTGCTCCTAAAACTATAATTGCATCAACTTCATTATCACTAATTTCTTCAAATGAAATGATATTTTTAACTCCTTTTTCATCTACGCAATTTATCATAAATGCACATGCTATAATACCTATAAGTATAACAGATAAAGATATCAATAACACCTTAAAAACTCTTCCTTTTAATTTCTTCCTTTTCTCCATTTTATTCTCATAAAATATTTTTTGTGAAAAATAAAAGACAACAACCTATAAATAATAAGTCACTGTCTTCTATCTTATCTATCAACCCTCAGATATATTATTTACATATCATATATTTTTATTCTTCTTTTTCTGGAATTTTTATTCCTAATTCATCAAGTTGCTTCTTATCTACTATATTTGGTGCTTCACTTAAATAATCATATGCATTTTGATTTTTAGGGAATGCAATAACATCTTTTATATTATCTGTCTTAGCTAAGAACATTACCATTCTGTCAAGACCAAATGCAAGTCCTCCATGTGGTGGTGGTCCAAACTTAAAGGCTTCTAATAAGAATCCAAATCTATCCCAAGCCTCTTCCTTAGAGAATCCTAATGCCTTAAACATTCTTTCTTGAAGTTCCATATTGTGAATTCTTATAGAACCTCCTCCAAGTTCTTCTCCATTTAATACTAAATCATATGCCTTTGATCTAACTTCTCCTGGATTAGATTCAATCATATCTAAATCTTCATCCATTGGAGCTGTAAATGGATGGTGACAAGCTGTGTATCTTTCTTCTTCTTCACTGTATTCAAATAATGGGAATTCAGTAATCCAAGTAAACTTATACTCATCCTTATCCTTTATTAAATCAAACTTCTTAGCAAGTTCTAATCTTAAAGCACCAAGACTTGCAAATACTACACTGTTCTTATCTGCAACTATAAGTATTGCATCTCCTGTTTCTGCTCCCATCTTAGAAATAACAGCATTCATTTCCTCTTCACTTAAGAATTTAGCAATTGGTGATTTAATCTCATCCTCTTTTAATTGAATATAAGCCAATCCCTTTGCTTTATATGTCTTTACAAATTCACCTAATCTGTCTAAGTCTTTTCTTCCCATTGAAGCTCCGCCCTTTAAGCATAATGCTCTAACAGAACCTCCCATTTCAAATGCACTTTGGAATACCTTAAAATCTGCATTTTTAACTTCTTCTGATATGTCTGTAATTTCTAATCCAAATCTTAAATCTGGCTTATCTGAACCATACTTTGTCATTGCTTCCTTATATGTCATTCTAGCTATTGGAAGCTTAACATCATATCCTACAACCTCTTTAAAGACATGTTTAATTAATCTTTCATTTAATTCCATTACATCATCTTCTTCTACAAAGCTAAGCTCCATATCAACCTGTGTAAATTCTGGTTGTCTATTAGCTCTTAAGTCCTCATCTCTAAAACACTTTGTGATTTGATAGTACTTATCAAAGCCTGACACCATAAGTAATTGCTTATGAAGCTGAGGTGATTGTGGAAGTGCATAAAACATTCCATTGTAGTTTCTTGATGGTACTAAGTAATCTCTTGCACCTTCTGGTGTAGACTTACCAAGAACTGGAGTTTCAATATCTATAAATCCATTTTCATCTAAGAAATCTCTGATAGCTTTAGTTGTTCTATTTCTAATAAAGAAAATCTTTTGCATATCTGGTCTTCTTAAATCTAAATATCTATACTTTAATCTTATTTGTTCCGCTGCATCTAACCCTTCAACAACCATTATTGGTGGTGTATCTGCTTCTGATAATATCTTTATATCAGTACATTGTAATTCAACCATTCCAGTTTCCATTTCTAGATTTGGTGATTCTCTTCTTACTATTTTACCAGTTACAGCTAAACAATATTCACTTCTAACTGATTTTGCCTTTTCAAAGGCCTCCTTATTAATTTCTTCTGTAAACACAACCTGCATAAGCCCTGTTCTATCTCTTAATACAATAAAAGAAAGACCTCCTGCATTTCTGTTTCTTTGAACCCATCCCATTAAAGTAACTACCTTACCTATATGTTCTTCTCTTGGTTCTCCACAATACATAGTTCTTTTAAGTCCTAGTAAAGCTTCTCCCATTTTGTATCATTCCTTTCTATTTTAATACTTCTGCTACTTTATCTAAATCATTAAGTGATACTTCAAAACTTTCTCCATCGCTCATTCTCTTTAGCTTAATTACATTGCTATTTACTTCATCCTCACCAATTATTGTAGTGAATTTAGCACCTAATTTATTTGCAAACTTCATTTCAGCCTTTACACTTCTGCTCATATGATTAATTTCAACGCTAATACCCTTTTGCCTTAAATCATTTGCAAGAGTAAATGACTTCTTATATTCATTTTCTCCGCCTCTTGAACCTATATATAAAGTACATCTTTCTTCTTTAGGTATTTCAATTCCTTCCTTTTCAAGAGTCATAATAGTTCTTTCCATACCCATCGCAAAACCAACTGCCGGCATATCTGGTCCACCAAGCTCTTCAATCATTTTATTATATCTTCCACCACCTATAGCAGTAAAATCATCATTTATTATTTCAAAAATAGTTCTTGTATAATAATCTAATCCTCTTACTATTCCAGGGTCAACCTCATATTCAATATTTAATAACTCTAAATATTCTTTCACCTTATCAAAATGACTATTACAATCATCACACATATAATCTAAAATTACAGGTGCATTCTTTATTATTTCCTTACATTTCTTTTCCTTACAATCAAGGATTCTCATTGGATTCTTTTCAAATCTTGCCTTACATGTAGGACATAAATCATCATAATTATCCTTTAAGAAATTTTTAAGAGCTTCATTATACTTAGGTCTGCACTCTGAACATCCTAAATTATTAATATTTAATTTTAAACTTTTAAGACCTAAATTCTTTAAAAGATCCATTGCAAGTGCAATAACTTCAGCATCCATAGATGGCTCACTTGAACCAAATACTTCAACTCCACATTGATGGAATTGTCTAAGCCTTCCCTTTTGTACATTTTCATATCTAAAACATGGTGTTACATAACATAGTTTAGTTGGTTGTGCTTCATTAAATAATCTGTTTTCTACGAAAGCCCTTGCAATTGGTGCTGTTCCTTCAGGCTTTAATGTAACACTTCTTCCACCCTTATCATTGAAAGTATACATTTCTTTTTGAACAATGTCTGTTGTATCTCCAACTCCTCTTAAAAATAATTCTGTATTTTCAAATATGGGAGTCCTAATTTCCATCATTCCATATTTCTTTGCTGTGTTTCTAAAAACCTCTTCTACATACTTCCACTTATATCCATCTTCTGGAAGCATATCTTTTGTACCCTTAGGTGCCTGTAATTCCATAAATATCCTCCTTATTTATATAAAGTATTCAATAGTGAAATTTTACCTTCTACTAATTCTTGTATTCTATTAACATATTCTCTTACGTCCTTTACATTACCAAAACGCTCAATTCTATTTTCCTCTAAAAAGACCACCTTAGTAACTGCATCAGCCCCAAGAGCTATTATTGTTTGCTTATCTTCAATCATCTCTATATTATAAAGACAAACCTTATCACCTTTTGTATAGCCTAGGTTTTCCATATTTCCAACCATATTTCTCTGTCTATACATATAGTATGGATGTAACCCTAGGTCCCTTGCTAAAGCCTTACTAGCCTCATACATCTTCTCAATTTCACTCTGTTCCTTAATTCCAAGACCTTTTTTTAAAATAAAATTATCAAACATAATTGAGCCTCTCTTTAAAGATAAACCATGAACTGTGATACTATCCGGACCTAACTTCTTAATTTCTTCCATAGTATGCTGTGCCTCTTTGTAGCCTTCTCCTGGAAGTCCTATAATAATATCCATATTAATATGATTAAAATTATATTTCTTAGCCATATTAAACTTTTCAATTATATCTTGTGCTGTATGATTTCTTCCAATAAGCTTTAAAGTCTCATCATTCATAGTCTGAGGATTTATACTAATTCTATTTACCTCATAATTTTTCATAATTTCAAACTTCTTATCACTTAATGAATCTGGTCTTCCACATTCAACTGTAAATTCTTTAACATCCCTATTTTTTATAAAAGAATTATATATTACTTCCATTATTTCTTCAAATTCAGCTTCATTTACAGATGTAGGCGTACCTCCACCAAAGTATACAGTTTCAACATTTATTTTTTTATCATTTATATAATTTTTTATTGCATCTATTTCATATTTTAATGCATCTAAATATGGTCTGACAAGTGTTCTTCTATTAGCCTCTATAGGATTAGATGCAAATGAACAATAAAGACATCTTGTAGGACAAAAAGCCATTCCAATATAAATGGAAACATAATTTTTATCCGTATTTACATACTTTTCCTCTACCTTAGCCACATCAATACATATCTGGCTTTTTTCCTTGTCAGTATAATGCTTCTGATAAAATATGTCTTGTATTTCCTCTTCAGTTTTGCCCTCCTTTAAATGCAGTAATGCTATTTTTGAAGGTCTTATTCCAATTAAAGTCCCCCAAGGATAGTTATCACCTGTTAGAGTCTTAAGCTCTCTAAAAAGCAATTTTTTAATTGTCTCTTTTGGTTTCTCATAATTATTAAACTTTTCTTCAGCATATCTATCTAAATATTCATAGGTGATTTTTTCTTCATCAACATTTATTTTAAAATCACCACTTTCATTAGAAAAATTAATCTTTTTAAGATTATAGTATATATTAAAAATATGATATATATCATACCTATAAGTATAATCATTTAGCTTTATATTTATTTCATCCATGTGATTCTCCTAAATTAAATATGGATTATTATTTTTTTCAAATATTATAGTAGATGCTGGGCCATGTCCTGGATAAACTATCATATTTCCATCTAAAGACATAAGCTTAGAGTTTATGCTTTTAATTATTTCTTGAAGGCTTCCCCCTGGGAAATCAGTTCTTCCAATTGAACCTCTAAATAATGTATCACCTGTAAATACCATATCATTTAAAACAAATGACACTCCACCTTCTGTATGACCTGGAGTTTCTAAAACTTCTATCTTGTCACTTCCAATAGAAAAGGTTTCTCCTTCGCTAATGTATCCATCTGGTTCTCTAAGGTTTCCAAATATAGTATCTCCTTTTTTAATATACTCATTATCTTTTTTACTAATATAAAAAGGAATCTTATACTTTTCTGATAAATATTCCACAGCACCAACATGGTCTACGTGTCCATGTGTCAATAGTATGAATTTAGGTGCACCTTTCAATTCATCTATTCTTGATGAAAGCATTGGTCCATCTCCACCTGGATCAATTATTGCTATTTCTTTTGATTCTTCATCCATTATTAAATAACAATTAGCATAGTAAATACCTGCTTCATATGCCTTAACTATCATATATATTCCTCCATTTTTAAAATTTCTTACTGCTATCAATTAAAATAGTAACAGGACCATCATTTAATATATCTACTTTCATATCAGCACCAAAGATTCCCATTTCCACCTTCAATCCTGTATCTCTTAATTTTTGAACAAATGATAAATATAATGCTTCTGCTTCCTTCCCAGGCATAGCTTCCATAAAGTTAGGTCTTCTCCCCTTCCTACAATCACCATATAAAGTAAACTGAGATATCGCAAGTATTTCACCATTTATATCCATAAGTGACTTGTTTAATTTATCATTTTCATCTTCAAAAATTCTTAAATTAACAACCTTATCTTTTATGTAATTTATATCTTCTTCAGTGTCATCTATACAAAAGCCTATTAAAAGATTTATACCTCTTTCAATGCTTCCAACTAACTTTCCATCTACCTTAACAGATGATTTTAAAACTCTTTGCACTACCACTCTCACTATTTAACACATCCTTAACAATTCATTCTATAAACATCTGTTACACCACGTATGTTCTTTAACTTTTTAATAAGACCATTAAGCTGTTCCTTTGTATTTATCTTAACCTTAATAGTTATTATACTTTCTGAATTTGCTTTACCTCCATCAGCATTCAATCCATTTAAATTAATATTTAAATCTGAAATAACTTGCATAATATCTTTTAAAATTGTCATTTCACCATCTGATTTTATAACAATTTCAGCAATATAAGATACTCCCTCACTTATTCCCCAATTAACTTCAATTATCTTTTCAGGCTCTGTCTGAATAAGACTTTGTATATTAATACAATCCTCACGATGAACTGATACTCCTCTTCCTTTTGTAATAAATCCAATTATATTATCTCCAGGTACAGGACTACAGCATCTTGCAAATCTAACCATTAGATTATTTTCACCTTTGACATTAATTCCCTTTGAAAGACTCTTTTCTTTCTTACCTTTTTCTTCACTTTTATGAATGTGTTCTTCAATAGTCCTTGTAATATCCTCAGGTGCCTTTTCAACCATATTATCCTCTTTTAGTCTTGAAACAAATGTTGATGCATTCATAATTCCAAGTCCTAAATTAGAATACAAATCCTCTATACTGTGTATATTATATCTCTTCTGCATTCTTTCATAAGAATTACCCTTAGCAATAGAAACAAATTGTACTCCCTGCTTTTTAAGCTCCTTATCAAGAAGTTCTTTTCCTTTTGTAATATTTTCTTCTCTCATTACTTTCTTAAACCAAGCTCTTATCTTTCCTTTGGCTTGATTAGTCTTAGCAATATTAAGCCAGTTCATACTTGGTCCCTTAGCTGTTGCAGAAGTAATAATTTCTACAATCTGTCCTGTCTTTAATTGATAATCAAGTGGAACCATCTTACCATTTACTTTTGCCCCTACACACTTATTACCAACATCAGTATGAATTCTATAAGCAAAATCTATAGGCGTAGCTCCACTAGCTAAATCTATTACTACGCCCTTTGGAGTAAATACAAATATCTCATCTGAGAACAAATCAATTTTAAATCCCTGAATAAATTCTTCAGCATCAGATGCTTCCTTTTGCCATTCAAGCATATCTCTAAGCCATACAAGCTTTTTTTCAAAATTATTCTCATCATCTTCATTGTTATTGCTACTTCCACCTTCTTTATACTTCCAATGAGCTGCAATACCATATTCGGCAGTCTTATGCATATCAAAGGTTCTAATTTGAATTTCAAAAGTCTTTCCTTTAGAATCTATAACAGTTGTATGTAATGATTGATACATATTAGGCTTAGGCATAGCTATATAATCTTTAAATCTACCCGGTATAGGCTTATATATTGTATGTACTATTCCAAGCACTCCATAACAGTCTTTAACTGAATTGACTAATATTCTAACCGCTGTAAGGTCAAATATTTGCTCTAATGTTTTATTCTTATTAACCATCTTTCTATATATACTATAAAAATGCTTAGGTCTTCCATCAATATCAGCATCAATACCTGCATCATCTAATTCTTCTCTTAATTGCGTACAAATTGATTTAATATAGTCTTCTCTTTCTTTTCTCTTTTCAGCAATCTGTTTTACTAAACTATAATAATCTTCTTCATGTAAATATCTAAAAGATAAATCCTCAAGTTCCCATTTAATTTTAGACATACCAAGTCTGTGAGCAAGTGGTGCATATATATCCAAAGTTTCTTGTGCAGTCTTTTGTTGCTTTTCTTTAGGACGGTATTTCAATGTTCTCATATTATGTAATCTGTCAGCTAGCTTTACTATTATTACTCTGATATCCTTAGCCATAGCAAGCAGCATCTTTCTTACATTATCTGCTTGTTGTTCTTCCTTTGTCTTATACTCAATTTTTCCAAGCTTTGTAACCCCATCAACTATGTTGGCTATTTCAGTATTAAATAATCTCACAGTATCATTATATGTATATTTTGTATCTTCAACCACATCATGAAGTAGTCCTGCCACAATAGTATCCGTATCCATTCCAAGCTCTGCTAAGATACATGCAACATTAACTGGATGAATTATATATGGTTCCCCTGAAAGTCTTTTTTGATCTTTATGCGCCTCACTTGCAAAATAAAATGCCTTTTTTACTAAATCTATATCGATATTAGTACAATTATCTTTGATTTTATCTAATAAAATATCTAACATAAAAGAACACTCCCTTAACCGTCATCTAAAAATGTAAAAGCTGGCTAAAAACCAGCTAAACTTTCAATACTTACAAATAATTATATATTATTATTATAAATTTTTCAATGTGATTTAGTCATTGTATAACATATTAGTTTTTAGCAAAAAATGATTGAGAAAATTTCCCAATCATTTCTATTAAAACTCATATTCTACAAATGACTTAACATCATATTTATTTAACTTGTCTCTTCCCTTTAATCCTGTTAATTCTATTAAAAATTCAAGTGTTACTATTTCTCCACCCATTTTTTCTACAAGATTAGAAACAGCCGCTATAGTACCTCCTGTTGCAATTAAATCATCAATTATTGCAACTCTTAGTCCCTTCTTTATAGCATCCTTATGAATTTCAAGTGTATCAGTACCATACTCTAAATCATAAGTAACTGATTCTGTTTCAAATGGAAGCTTTCCTTTCTTTCTAACTGGAATAAAGCTAACACCTAATGCATAAGCAACAGGAACACCAAAAATAAAGCCACGTGCTTCTGGTCCTACAATAGCATCTATATTCTTATCTCTTAAATACTCTACAAATAAATCAATTGTATATTTTAATGCTTTTCCATTACCAATCAGTGTTGTAATATCTTTAAAGCTAATTCCTTCCTTTGGAAAATTTTCAATAACTCTTATTTCATTTTTAATATCCATTTATACCACTCCCAAATAAATTATTTATATAAATATTTAACAATTTGTTCTGCTCTATCTCTATCATTAGTTGTAAGAAGTTCAACTATTATCTTTGCATTATTGACCACTCCAACAGTATTATCAGATGGTGTAATCTGCCCTATTATGTATTCTTCATTTATATCTTTTTTTCCTGCTAAATCTACTATAGCACAAATCCCTATATTATTAGTGTTACTTAAGTACTTTTTTCCTTCTTTGAGTATGACTAGATTTTCTCCCTTTTCCTCAACTCTTTCACATTTTGTACCAAGTAGTATTAAATCTAAATATTTATTTATACTTTTCATATTATAATATATGGCAACTGCTTGCATAAGTTTAAATGTCAAAATACTAAGAGATATATTTTTAAATCTATATTGGCATCCCTTCTGATTCGGATTAACATAATCATAATCAGGCTCTGCATCAGTTTTTCTAGTTTCAAAAACCATAACATCAATATTTAAATTTCTACACAAATCAAGCACTGCTTTAGATTCAAAATCTAATCCCAGTGTAATTAATAAATCAGCACCTAAAAAATCAACTTCTTCTCTTATATCTTGCTCTGTAATAGTATTTGCTCCTTCCTTATTTTCATGAATAAGATATTCTGTATCTGCATTTAAATAATTAAGAAGTAAACTAAGTGATGAGATAGAACAAATTCCATCCACTGTAGAAACACCATAGATGACTATCTTCTTTCTATTGTTAATTGCATAAGCAAGCTTCTTTATAGCTTTATTCATATTTTTAAGCAAAAAGGGATTATAACCCGATATATAATTCGGACTATATATACTCTCCCAATATTTACGCATAAACTATCCCTCCATAAAATAAGAAAACAACTTATATTATAGTGTATATTTTATATATAAGCAATTATTTTTACTAAAATAAATACAAATAAAACCTAGCATACAAAATGCTAGGTTTAAAAACTTTTTATCTATACACCTACTGTTTCACTTTTTACTGCAGTAGTTTTCTTTTTATTAGATTTATTCTTTAACAATGAATAAATTGAAGGTGCTATTACTATTGAAGAGTAAGTACCTGAAAGTATACCAACAATGATTGGAAGAGCAAATTCTCTAACTGATGGTACACATATTGATACAGCAACGATTGTAAATAATGTAGTTAATGATGTATTAACCGATCTTGACATAGTTTGAGTTATACTCTTATTAATCTTGTTATCTGTACTAGCTGTTCTCATAGACTTATTATTTTCTCTGATTCTATCAAATATTACTATTGTTGCATTTATTGAATAACCTATAATTGTTAATATTGCTGCAACAAAAGGAGTATTTATAAGCATATTAGAAACAGCATAGAAAGCAAGAGTAATTAAAACGTCATGTACAAGTGCCATTAATGCAGCTAAACCAAACTTAAACTCAAATCTTATAGCTATATACATAAGCATTGCTACAAATGCAATACCAAGTGCTATTAATGAATTTTTTGCAAGGTCAGCTCCAAACGAAGCACCAACTTCCTCTTGTGATGCTATTTCATCTGCAATATTTGCATCATTTTTTAATTCTGTAAATAAATCAGCAAACTTTTCTGAATCAAGAGAAGTTGATTTAATTTCATATTGTTTTTTTCCATCTTCTTGATTTTCCACTGTATTAGTTACTGCGTCAGAAACATGCTTATTAACAATTTCATCTGCTTTATCTTTATCAAAACCTTCTTTACAATCTAAAACAACCTTAGAACCACCTAAAAAGTCAATACCAAAATTTAATCCTCTTATACATCCAAAAACTATTCCAACAACAATTATTGCTGCTGATATTAAAAACCAAATTTTTTTCTTTTCAACAATCTTATACATTTTACCTTCATCTATCTTTGACATTATTCTTCTCCCCTCTTCACTCTGAAATGAGACGGCTTAGTTAATAATCCAGCATTAACTGAGCACTTAACATAAAGCTTAGTTATAACTAATGATGTAAACAAGCTTACAAGTACACCAATTAATAAGGTAACAGCAAATCCCTTAACTGAACCTGTACCAAATAAGTAAAGTACTATTGCTGCTATTATTGTTGTAATATTTGAGTCAACAATAGATGATAATGCATTTTCAAATCCTCTTTCAACAGCATTCTTAGCAGGTAATCCCTTTTTAACCTCTTCTCGAATTCTTTCAAATATTAATACATTGGCATCAACCGCCATACCTATTGTAAGTAATAACGCTGCAATTCCTGGTAATGTTAAAGTAGTTCCTATTTCTTCCATAACAAATAATACTAATAATGTATATAATGTTAATACTATGCAAGATAAAAATCCTGGTATTCTGTATACAAAAATCATAAATAAGAATACCAATGCTAAACCAATCGCACCTGCAAGTAAAGCATTCGGAAGTGCATCTGCACCAAGCTGAGCTCCTATAACTTGTACAGAAACTGCTTTTACTTTACATGGTAATGCTCCAGCATTAATAAGTCCTGTTAAATTTTTTGCTTTTGATAATGTATATCCACCTGTAATAACAGCAGTACCATCTGTAATTGCAGTATTAACTGTTGGATTTACAAGTTGCTCTTCATCTAGATTAATAGATATTTGCTTTCCAATATATTTTTGAGTTGCTTCAGCAAATTTCTGTTTTCCATCTGAATTCATTTGTAATTGAATTTGAATTTCTCCAGTATTTTGTTCTGTAACAACTTGTGCTTTTTCAATATCTGAACCTGTTAATAAAACATCTCCCTCTGGTGATTTGAATGTTAATTCACCAGTCTTTTGTAAACTTTCAACAATACTTGAAGAATCATATTGACCTGGAATCTCAATTCTTATTCTCTTATCTCCTTCAGTTGTTACAACAGTTTCAGCAACACCAATTTTATTAACTCTTAAAGCTAATTGTGATTTTGTTTTTTCAAGATCTTCTTTTGATACCTCATCCTCTTGAATTTCCATTAAGACTGATACTCCTCCTTGAAGATCTAGCCCCTTTGTAATTACTCTGTCAAAAGTTCTAAATTCGTATCCAAATAGCTCAAATCCTTGGATTCCACCAAAAGTAAAAATTCCAATGAATAAAGTAAATAATACTAAAAATAAAATACTTTTAACTCTTCCTTTTCTTTTTGTTTTCATTTTTCTCCTCCTCAAAGTTGGACCTATTTAACATATAGAACCATTATATCACACTAAATAATATGAATAAAGTTTTAACACTAAAAATACAAAAATAAAACTATATTAAGAAACCCTTTTCAATATTTTTCATAATTTTGCACCTTCAATATTGTTAAACTTGAAGGTGCATCACTTGATTATTTACTCTTAACTTCAGATTTATTCTCTTCTTTTACTACTTTACCTTGTATTGCATTTTTAACAAATTTTATTTTTGATCTATCTGGACCTGATTCAATAACAACATATTCATCATTTATTGAAACTATTCTTCCAACAATCCCCCCAATAGTTGTAATATCATCATTTACCTTTAGTTCTGATATCATCTCATTATATTTCTTTTTTCTTTTTTTCTCTGGTAATAAAAGCATAAAATAGAATAAAATAAAAACAATTACCAATGGTAAAAATTGTACTAACGCTTGCATATCTTTCATCCTTTCCAATTTTACTTAATGAAATAAAGTTTATATATATTTTTTTTAAAAGTCAACTATTTATAAAAAAATAATTATTTTCTACTTGTTGTTCCAATCATTTAATTTCTTTTTCTTAAATTCACTATAACAATCATTATCGATAGCATCTCTTATTTCTTGCATTAAATTATTATAAAAATACAAATTATGTAATACAGCAAGTCTCATTCCAAGCATTTCTTTAGCTTTAAATAAATGTCTTACATATGCCTTTGTAAAATTCTTGCATGTAGGACAATTACATTTTTCATCTATAGGAGTATTATCTGTTTCATACTTTGCATTGAATATATTAATCTTTCCATAGCTAGTATAGAAATTTCCATGTCTACCATTTCTAGCGGGCAATACACAGTCAAAGAAATCTATTCCTCTTTCAACTGCTTCTAATATATTCTCCGGTGTTCCAACTCCCATTAAATACTTTGGCTTATCATCAGGAAGATATGGCTCTACTGCATCTATAATTCTATACATATCCTCATGACTTTCACCAACAGCAAGACCTCCTATAGCATATCCATCTAAATCAAGCTTTACAATTTCTTTTGCATGCTCAATTCTTATATCCTCATAAATTCCTCCTTGATTAATACCAAAAAGCATTTGTTCTTTATTTATGGTAGTATCTAAAGAATTTAATCTATCCATTTCCTTTTTACATCTTTCAAGCCATCTAGTAGTTCTTTGAACAGATTTAATTACATATTCTCTTGGTGCTGGATTTTCAATACATTCATCAAATGCCATTGCTATAGTTGAAGCTAAGTTGCTCTGTATCTGCATTGACTCTTCAGGTCCCATAAATATTTTTTTCCCATCTATATGAGAATTAAAATATACACCCTCTTCTTTTATTTTTCTCATCTTTGACAATGAAAAAACTTGAAATCCACCCGAATCAGTAAGTACTGGCTTATCCCAGTTCATAAATTCTCTTACACCACCCATTTCATATACAACCTTATCAGTAGGCCTTAAATGAAGATGATATGTATTGGATAATTCTACTTGACATCCTATTTCTTTTAAATCCAAAGCAGATAATGCTCCCTTAATAGCAGCTAAGGTTCCAACATTCATAAATACAGGCGTTTCAATAACACCATGAACCGTCTCAAATCTTCCTCTACGAGCTCTTTTATCCTTTTTTATTAATGTATACTTATTCAAAGCTGTACCCTCCCTTAATTTACTTAACAAACATAGCATCTCCAAAAGAGAAGAACCTATATTTATTTTTTACTGCAATATTATATGCATTTAATACATTTTCCTTTCCTGCTAAAGTAGATACTAACATAATAAGGGTTGATTCTGGCAAATGAAAATTGGTAATTAGCCTATCTACTACCTTAAACTTATATCCTGGATAAATAAATATATTAGTCCATCCACTCTGTTCTCTTACAAATCCATTCTCATCACCAATTGTTTCTAATGTTCTTGTTGATGTAGTTCCAACAGAAATAACTTTCTTACCACTTTTTTTAGTATTATTAATTATTTCTGCTCCCTCCTTAGATAACATATAAAATTCTGAATGCATCTGATGGTCCTCTACATTCTCTACCTGAACAGGTCTAAATGTTCCAAGCCCAACATGTAATGTTAAATAAACAATATTTACTCCTTTTTCCTTTATTTTTTCTAACAGTTCTTTAGTAAAATGTAATCCTGCTGTAGGTGCTGCAGCTGAGCCCTCTTCTTTTGAATATACAGTTTGATATCTTTCCCTATCCTCTAATCTTTCATGAATATATGGTGGTAGAGGCATTTCTCCAAGTGCATCTAAAACCTCCTCAAATATTCCTTCATATTTAAATTCTACTATTCTATTGCCATTTTCAAGAACCTCTATAACCTCAGCCTTTAATTTACCATTACCAAAGGTAAATTTTCTTCCCTCTCTAGCACTTTTACCAGGCTTTGCCAAACATTCCCATCTATCTTTATCCAATCTCTTTAATAAAAGAAATTCTATCTTGCCTTTTGATACTTCTTTTTCGCCAATTAATCTAGCTGGTAAAACTCTTGTGTTATTAAGTACTAATGTATCACCCTTTTCTAGATAATTTACTATTTCATAAAACTTTGAATGAACAATTTCCCCTGTAACCTTATCTAGCACCATTAATCTTGATTCATCTCTCTTTTCCAAAGGATGCTGTGCAATAAGCTCCTCAGGTAAATCAAAATAAAAATCACTAGCTTTCATAAAAACGCCTCTTTCTACTATACTATATTTATCTAATGTATTTATAAAATTACCCCAGAGCTTTAAAGCTTTTGGGGCTCTTGCTTAAAAAAAAGAACCCTGTTTGTTAATCTGTTTATTCATTTGTCTGTTTAAATGTTTGTATGCTTTTTCAGTTGCAACCCTTCCTCTAGGTGTTCTTAATATAAAGCCTTTCTGTAAAAGATATGGCTCATAAACATCTTCTATGGTTCCTAGTTCTTCTCCAATAAAATACGATAAAGTTTCAATTCCAACAGGTCCTCCATTAAAATTATCTATTATTGCCTCCAATATTTTATTATCTACTCTATCAAAGCCTTCCTTATCCACATCTAACATATCAAGAGCCTCTTTTGCTTCCTTTGAGCTTATCACATTATCTGAACATACCTGTGCATAATCCCTTACTCTTTTTAATAATCTGTTAGCTATTCTTGGTGTTCCACGTGATCTTCTAGCAATCTCAAATGCACCATCCAATGTTATATTACACTCAAGCACTGCAGCACTTCTAACTATAATTTCCTTTAAATCATCAACATCATAATATTCTAAAGCACAAAGAACTCCAAACCTATCCCTAAGGGGTGCTGTCAGCATTCCTACCCTCGTTGTAGCCCCTATCAAAGTAAACCTTGGAAGGTCTATTCTTATAGATTTTGCAGCTGCTCCCTTACCTATTACTATATCAAGAGCTCCGTCCTCCATAGCAGGATATAAAATTTCTTCTACACTCTTATTTAATCTGTGTATTTCATCAATAAATAAAACATCATTATCCCTAAGCGAAGTAAGAATTGCTGCTAAGTCTCCTGCTCTCTCAATTGCAGGTCCTGATGTAATCTTTAAATCGCCATGCATCTCATTAGCAATTATATTTGCAAGAGTAGTCTTTCCAAGTCCTGGTGGTCCATATAATAACACATGGTCCAATGATTCACCTCTATTTTGAGCTGCTCTTATAAAGATATCTAATTTGTTTTTCACCTTATTTTGACCAATATATTCTTCAATTTTCTGTGGTCTTAAACTTAATTTGTTATTTGAATCCTCAACTAACTCTTCTGGCGTAATAATTCTCTCCATAAATTAACCACCTAACCCATTAAAATTTTCAAACTAGATTTAATAATCTCTTCAACAGTTAAAGTTTTATCAGCTTTTTCAAGTGCCTTATCCGCTTCCTTTTCTGTATATCCAAGAGAAATAAGTGCTTCTCTTGCTTCTAGTATATTATTTGATTCAATATAATCACTATCTATATTATTGTCTTCTAAGACACTCTTAGATACAACCATATTCTCTTTCTTAAGCTTATCCTTTAATTCTAAAATTACTCTTCCTGCTGTCTTCTTACCAATTCCTGGTGCTCTGCATATTAATTTGTCATCCCCAGTAATAATTGCATATTTTAAATTATTAACTTTTGAAATAGACAAAAGTGATAAAGCTGCCTTTGCACCAACACCATTTATATTTATTAAAAGCTTAAACATATTAAGTTCTTCTTGTGTAGTAAAACCATATAATCCAATAAAATCCTCTCTTACTATCTGTTCTAAAAATAAAGTAACCTCTTCGTCCTTTCCAGGTAACTCTGCCATAGTAGCACCAGATGTAAATATTCGATATCCAATATTATTGTTTTCTAAAATAATATAATCTTTGTTAAAACCAATATACTTTCCTGTAATATATTCATACATAACCGCACGCCTCCAATGTGAAAGTATGTTCTCCTCTAATACTTTAACAAAATATATTTTAGTTGTAAAACAAATTTTTTTCTATATTATGATATCAACTCAGATATTGCCTCTTCTGCTTGAGATTTTGTATCAAATTCCATCTCATAATTTAATATTTTAGTTTTATCTCCTTCTCTTAAATCAGAGAAACTTATCCCATCATCATATATATCATTCTTTTTATCTTCAATTATTAATTCTAAATCGCTATCACTTTTATATATAGCTAAATAATCATCATATTTATATATATAATATTTATTAGGAACAATATTTCTCTGATAATAAATTGTACTACTACACTCCTCTGTTAACAAATATCCATCTTTTCTTAAAATACTGCTAATTTCTTCTTCAGTAAGATTATCTGTTATATTGTTGTCCTCCTTTAATTCCCTTACAGTAAGTTCTTTTTCTAACAAATCCCTTTTAGATAATGAGATTTTCATATCTTCATCTATATAATTATTATTTTTATCCTCTATACTTTTACTAAGAACATAAATATTATTTCCAAAATAGCTAAGTGAAAATATAGTCATAATAATCGTTGAAACTAAAATTACTCTTTTTACCATAAAAATCCTCCTAAATTAAATGTTTTTAAGTTATTTTAGATTATTACCACTTTTTATTTTTTTTATACATAAAAAGATATTTGACAAAAATTTTCTTATGTTTTACACTTTAGAAAATAGGTATGTTTAATCGTTATTTTAAGGAGTGTATTATATTGGATATAAAAAAAGAAATACTAAAATTAAAAGAGGAAAAAGGTGCTTTAATTTTAGCTCACCTTTATCAAAGACCTGAGATTCAAGAAATCGCTGATATTGTTGGAGATTCTTATTTTTTAAGCAAAAAAGCTGTCGAATCTTCTTCAAATTTAATTATATTTTGTGGTGTAGGTTTTATGGCAGAAAGTGCTAAAATTCTTTCTCCAGAAAAGAAAGTTCTCTTACCAGCCAAAAATGCAAGATGTCCAATGGCAGATATGGCTACTACAAAAAAAGTAAAAGAACTAAAAGAGCAATATCCAAATGCAAAATTAATTAGTTACATTAATACTAATTTAGATATAAAAGCAATATCTGATGTTTGTGTAACATCTTCATCTGCTTTAAAGATAATGAACAATATAAAAGAAAAAGATATTATTTTTGTTCCAGATAGAAATCTAGGAGACTATATTGCTGAACATTTTCCTGATAAAAACTTCATCCTATATGATGGTTTCTGTCCAACACATGAAAGAATCACAGCAGAAAATATCACAGAATTAAAAAAGGAATATCCAGAATATGAAGTACTAGTTCATCCAGAATGTAATAAGGCAGTTAGAGATGCTGCTGACTATATTGGTAGTACTTCAGAAATAATTAATTATTCTGCTTCTTCAGATAAAGAAGGTTTCATTGTTGTTACTGAAGAGGGTGTATTATATCAAATGAAAGAAAAGAGCCCTAATAAGACTTTCATAACTATGAAAGAGGCTATGCTTTGCCCTAACATGAAGATGACTACACTTCAAGAGGTGTATGATTGCTTAAAGGATGAAACAAATGAAATTATAATTGATGAAGCACAAAGAGTAAAGGCATTAACTGCTTTACAAAATATGCATTTGTTAGGGGATGAATAATTTGAATAAATCTTGTGATGTATTAATCGTTGGAACAGGTGTTGCTGGCGTATATACTGCATTAAATTTAGATAGTAAGCTAAATGTTATGTTAATCACAAAGGAAGGTCTGACTGATTGTAATTCCTATCTAGCTCAAGGAGGTATTTCTGTTGCTTTAGACAGTGATGACTATGACAATTACATAGAAAATACTTTGGCTGCTGGAAACTATAAAAATAACAGAGAAGCTGTTGAAATTTTAGTAAAGGAATCTCGTGATAATATTAAAAGATTAGAAAATTTACATGTTGAGTTTGACAAAAATGAAGACAATACCTTAGCTTATACTAGAGAAGGTGGACATGATAAATTTAGAATTCTTCATATTAAAGATGAAACTGGAAAATTTGTAATGCAATCTCTTTATAAAGAATTAGAAACAAGAAAAAACATTACTGTAATTGAAAATTGTAGCTTGATAGACATCATAAACAAAGATTCAAAATGCTTAGGTGGTATATGTACATATAATAATGAAATTTTTGAAATTCATTCAAAATATACTGTTTTAGCAACAGGAGGACTTGGAGGACTATTTACTTCAAGCACTAATGTTCCAACTTTAACAGGTGATGGAATAGCTATTGCATTAAAAAATAATATAGAGCTAAAGGATATTGATTATCTTCAATTACATCCTACTGTTCTTTATGAAAAAGATTCTAACTGCAAAAGATTATTACTATCAGAGTCATTAAGAGGTGAAGGTGCTATTATTAAAAATCAAAATGGTGAAGAGTTTGTAGACTCTTTAAAACCTAGAGATGTAGTGTCTAATGCTATACTTAATGAAATCAAAAAAACTCCTGATAAGCCATATGTCTATCTAGATTTAACTCATCTAGATAAAGATTTTTTAATTAAGCGTTTTCCATTTTTATATAATGAATGTTTAAAACGTGGCTATGCAATGGAAAAAGATATGTTACCAATCTCCCCTGCTCATCACTATGCTATGGGAGGAATTAAAGTTAATATGAATAGCGAAACAAGTCTTAAAAATCTTTATGCTGTTGGAGAAACAGCCTGTACTGGTGTGCATGGAAGTAATAGACTAGCTAGCAATTCTTTACTTGAAGGTTTAGTTTTTGGCTATAGATGTGCTGAGGAAATAAATTCATACCTAAGTGTAAATTCAAACTATAGCCCAATTGATACTCATAAATTAATGAACTTTTTCAAAGAAAGGGTGAATGATAATTATGTTAGACTTCTTAATGATTGATAATATTATACTTGAAGGTTTAAAAGAAGACATGCCTTATGGCGACATAACAACAAATAGCACAATTAGCGAAGACAGTAAATGCAACGCTAACCTTTATTGTAAGGAAGATGGTATAATATGTGGATGTACAGTATTTAGTAGAGTTTTTGAACTTATAGGTAATGTTACTGTAAGCTTTTTTGTAAAAGATGGCGACGCTGTAGTAAAGGGGCAAAAACTTGCTGTTTTAACAGGTAATACTAGGAAAATTCTTCAAGGCGAAAGGATTGCTCTTAACCTAATGCAAAGAATGAGCGGAATTGCAACTACAACTCATGCATTTGCAGAAAAGATTAAAGATACTAATGCAAGTGTAGTTGATACAAGAAAGATTACACCATTATATAGATATATTGATAAATATTCTGTTAGATGTGGTGGAGGAAAAAATCATCGTTACTCTCTTTCTGATTCTATACTTATAAAGGATAATCATATAGATGCAGCTGGTGGAATAAAAAATGCTGTTACTTTAGCTAAAAAGAATGCTTCCTTTACAACTAAAGTAGAAGTTGAAACAGAATCAAAACAAGATGTTCTAGATGCTCTAGATGCTAAAGCAGATATAATAATGCTTGATAATATGACACCAGATATGGTTGCTGATATGGTTAAGCTTATTAATGGCAGAGCTATTGTTGAAACATCTGGAAACATTACAATAGATAACATCCATGATTATGCACAAACTGGAGTAGATATTATATCTGTCGGTGCATTAACACATTCATTTAAGGTATTAGATATATCATTGAAAAATTTAACACTTATATAATAGCTCACTTAGTTTAAAAAGGGATTAAAAGTAGTCTACTAATAATCCCTTTTTAATTTATTCAAATATTATATTGATTTTATTTTCTATAACATTTATATCCATATACATTATTTATAACATATATAAATCCATAAGAACTCATTGCAAATATTACTGGATTTTCTATCCTTTCATTTACCAAAAATTTCTCAGCTATATTAACAGCTACTTTTTCTAAATTGTATTGTGGACAAACTGTGCCAAGACTTCCGTACTTTCTAACATTCTCTTCAATTTTTAGATTCATTTTATCTTTTAATAATTCTACAAAATTTGCATCATTTAAAAATACCAAATCCTTCACCTTCTTCTTTAGTAATTAATATTTTCTCTTTATTCGACATAAAAAGACTAGTTATTTATAGATAATATATCATAAACAACTAGTCTTTTTCAATTTATTATTTATTTTATTTACATATACCTATATCAGTTCTACAATATGAATCCTTAAAATTAACAAGCTTAACATTAGCATATGCATCTTCTCTAGCCTCTTCAACAGTCTTTCCTCTACCAATAACAGAAAGTACTCTTCCTCCATTAGTCTTTAAAACACCATCTTCAAACTTAGCACCTGCTAAGAATACTCTATCCTTTATAGAATCATCAATTGTTATTTCATACCCCTTAGTGAAGCTTCCTGGATATCCCTTAGATGCAAGAACTACGTTTATACAAACTTCATCCTTCCATTTAATTTCAACATCACTTAATCTTTCATCCATAGCCGCTTCTATAAGTTCAAATAAATCACTATCCATTAAGCTTAATACAGATTGAGTTTCTGGGTCTCCCATTCTTACATTATATTCAAGTAAATAAGTTCCTTTTTTAGTAATCATTATACCAAAGAAAATTATCCCCTTAAAATCAAACCCTTCTTGATGAATTCCTGCTAGTGTATTCATTTCTATATCTTCAACAAATTGTTCAAGAACCTCATCAGTAACAAATGGATTTGGAGCAACAACACCCATACCACCAGTATTAGGTCCTTTTCCACCATCAAATATTTGCTTATGGTCTTTTCCTGATATAAATGGTATTATTGTCTTCCCATCACAAATTGATAATATTGAAGCTTCTATTCCTTCTAAGAATTCTTCAATAACAACCTTTTGACCTGCACCTTTAAATATATCTTCTACCATGTAATCATTTATTGCTTTTACTGCTTCATCTTTATTAGCACAAATTGCAACACCTTTACCAGCAGCTAATCCATCAGCCTTTATAACTGTTGGGTATGGACAAGTTTCTAAGTATTCAAGTGCTTTAGAAGCTTCTGTAAATACTTCATATGCAGCAGTCTTTACTCCATACTTTTTCATAAATTCTTTTGAAAAACTTTTACTTCCTTCAAGCTGAGCTCCTCTTTTGTCAGGTCCAAATATTCTAAGACCTTCCTTTTTAAATTCATCTGTAATTCCTTTTGTTAATGGATCTTCTGGTCCAACTACAGTTAAATATATATCATTTTCCTTAGCAAACTTTACAAGTTCAGATATTTCTGTAATATTAACATTTTCACATTTATTTTCGATAGCTGTTCCACCATTACCAGGAGCAACATAAATCTTTTCTACCTTATCACTTTGAGCCAATTTCCAAGCTATAGCATGTTCTCTTCCACCTGAACCTACTAATAATAATTTTTTCATATTATCTTCCTCCACTTATACTATTTTAGTGTTTGAAATGTCTAAGACCAGTAAATACCATAGCTATTCCATACTTATTACAAGCATCAATTGATTCTTGGTCTCTTATAGAACCACCTGGTTGAATTATAGCCTTTATTCCGTACTTAGCTGCTTCATCAACAACATCTCCAAATGGGAAGAACGCATCTGATGCAAGAATAGTAGCTCCTTTTCCTCTCTTTAATGCATCTTGAGTTGGCCATATTCTGTTAACTTGACCTCCTCCTATTCCTAGAGCAACACCATTATGTGCCACTACTATAGCATTAGACTTAACATATTTTACAACCTTCATTCCGAATAATAAATCTTTCATTTCTTCATCAGTTGGCTTCTTTTCTGTAACTACTTTAATTTCATCAATTAACTTCTTATCTTCTTCTTGAACTAAAATACCACCATCAACAGTAACCATGTACTTAGAATCTTGTGGCTTTGTATGAACCTTTAAAACTCTTAAGTTCTTCTTAGTCTTTAATACTTCTAAAGCGTCATCATCATAATCTGGTGCTGCTACAACTTCTAAGAATATCTTAACCATTTCTTCTGCAGTTTTCTTATCAACCTTTCTGTTGAATGCAACTATTCCACCAAATATTGATGTTGGATCTACTTCATAAGCCTTCATATAAGCTTCATATGGATTTTCACCAATTGCAACTCCACAAGGTGTATTGTGCTTTAATGCACAGCAAGAAGGTTCATCAAATTCAGAAGCACACTTCCAAGCTATATCCATATCCTTAAAGTTGTTATATGATAATTCCTTACCATTTAATACATCAAAAGTATTCATAGCACCATCTACCATTGTAGAACCATAGAAAGCAGCACTTTGATGCGAGTTTTCACCATATCTTAATTCTTGTTTCTTCTTGAATGATACTGATAAATATTCTGGATATTCTTCAATATCTGAAAGCATAAAGTTTGAAATTGCAGCATCATAAGCACTCATTAAGTTAAATACCTTACCTGCTAATCTCTTCTTAGTGTTGTATGAAACTTCTCCTTCAGCAGTTATTTCAGCTTTAACTGTTTCATAATCCTTAGCATCTGAAATTACAGTTACATCTTGGAAATTCTTAGCTGCTGCTCTAAGCATTGTTGGTCCACCGATATCTATAAACTCAACCTTTTCTTCAAATGTTAGGTCTTCCTTTACCTTTTCAAAAAATGGATATAAGTTAACAACAACAAAATCTATAGGATTTATATTGTGCTTCTTAATAGTTTCCATATGTTCCTTGTTATCTCTTATAGCTAAAATTCCACCATGTATAACTGGGTGTAATGTCTTTACTCTTCCATCAAGCATTTCTGGAAAATTAGTAACTTCATTAACTTCTATTACTGGAACTCCATTCTCTTTTAAATGTCTGTATGTTCCACCAGTTGATAAAATTTCAACATCCTTTTCAACTAAAAATTTAGCAAAATCAACAACACCTGTCTTATCAAATACACTAATTAAAGCTCTCTTTTTCACACTATCTACTCCTTTTTTATATAAAATAGCAAAATGAAGGGAAATGTCCTTCATTTTTGCTTTATTTAAGAATTTCTACTCTTGCACCATGAATCTTTACCTTTCCATCTGCAATTAATCCAATTGCTTTAGGTAAAATCATATGTTCCCTTTCTAATATTCTTTGTTGAAGAGTTTCAGCATCATCTTCAAAGTAAACATCAACTACATCTTGAAGAATTATAGCTCCTCCATCAACTTCATTATTTACAAAATGAACTGTACATCCTGAATATCTAACTCCACTATTTATTACGGCTTCATGTACCTTAAGTCCATACATTCCAGGACCACAAAATGATGGAATTAATGATGGATGTATATTTATTATCCTATTACTAAACTCATCTAATATTTTTCCTTGAAGTATTGATATATATCCAGCTAAAACTATCAAATCTACTTTTCCAGAAACTAACTCTAAAATTTTATCAGACTGAGAATCTTTATATTCCTTTTTAGATACTACAAAGCTTGGTATATTGTGCTTTTTAGCTCTTTCAAGTGCATAAATTCCATCTTTGCTTGCAATAAGCATTTCAATTTTACAATTTATTTGTTTACTTTCAACGGCATCAATTATAGATTGAAAATCTGTTCCACCGCCAGAAGCTAATACTGCTATTTTAAGCAAACACCTTCACCTCCAGATGTTACATAACCAATTTCATAAGCTTCTTCTCCCATAGCCTTTAAGTCACTTATAATTGATTCAACATCCTTTTCATTAACACATAATACAAATCCTATACCCATATTAAATGTGTTATACATATGGTCTCTATCTACTCCAAGTTCTATCATCTTTTCAAATATAGCAGGTATCTCATAGCTATCTTTATTTATCACAGCAGTCATATTGTCTGATGCAAACATTCTTGGAACATTTTCAATAAATCCACCACCAGTTATATGTGACATACCTTTAATTTCATACTTTTCTAATAAGCTTAATACTGGTTTTACATATATCTTTGTTGGAGTTATTAATGTCTTCCAAACTTCTTCACCATTAAATTCCATATCTAAATCAGTAAATAATTTTCTAACAAGTGAGAATCCGTTTGAATGAATTCCTGAAGATGCTATACCGATTAGCTTATCTCCCTCTTTAATGTTACTACCATTTATTATCTTATCCTTATCAACTATACCAACAGCAAATCCTGCTATATCATAGTCTCCTTCTTTATAAAATCCTGGCATTTCAGCAGTTTCTCCACCAACTAAAGCACAATCTGATTGTATACAACCATCAGTAACCCCTTTAACTAAATCAGAGGAAACATTTGCATCTAGCTTTCCACATGCAATGTAGTCTAAGAAAAATAATGGCTTAGCACCATGACATAAAATATCATTAACACACATAGCTACACAGTCTATTCCAACTGTATCATACTTTTTCTTCTTACAAGCTATATCAAGCTTTGTTCCAACTCCATCTGTTCCTGATACTAAAACTGGTTTCTTATATCCTTCTGGAAGTTCCATCATTCCTGCAAAGCTTCCAAGCCCGTTTAAAACATACTTGCTATAAGTTTGCTTAACTAAATCCTTTATTAATTTAACTGATTTATATCCTTCTTCTATGTTTACACCTGACTCTTTGTAAGTTATCATCTTTTTTCCTCCTACTTTTCAAGAATTTCTTTTCCTGCTTCTATTGGTGGTGCTACTGGATAAACTCCATTAAAGCATCCTACACAGAAACCTTTTTTACCTTCTAAGCACTTATACATTCCTTCCATGCTTAAATATCCAAGCGAATCTGCTCCAAACATCTCACACATCTCACTTACTGAGTGATTTGCTGCCATAAGTTCACTTCTATATGCTGTATCTATTCCAAAATAACATGGGAACTTAACTGGTGGAGAGGAAATTAACAAGTGAATTTCTTTTGCTCCTGCTCTCTTCATAGCATCTACTAAATGCTTTGAAGTAGTTCCTCTAACTATTGAGTCATCAATAAGAATTACTCTCTTACCTTCAACATTAACCTTTAATGGATTAAGCTTAACTGCGACAGCTCTTTCTCTTACTTCTTGTGAAGGTGAAATAAATGTTCTTCCTACATATCTATTTTTAATAAATCCTGTTCCATAAGGGATACCTGATGCCTTTGAATATCCTATTGCGGCTGGAATACCAGAGTCTGGAACTGGTACAACTAAATCAGCTTCTATTTGGTGTTCCCTAAATAGCTGTTCACCAAACTTAACTCTTGTAGTATAAACATCTAAACCATCAATTTTTGAATCTGGTCTTGCAAAATATATATATTCAAATGAACATGTTTGACATCCTGCATCTTCTGCATAGAATATAGATTTTATTCCATCTTTATCAATTACTACTATTTCTCCTGGCTTTACATCTCTTACAAATTCAGCACCAATTGAATCAAGAGCACAGCTTTCTGATGTCAATATATATGCATCATCATCAAGCTTACCAATACAAAGTGGTCTTATTCCATGAGGATCTCTAGCACCAATTAATTGATCCTTTGTCATAATAACAAGTGCAAAGCTTCCCTTAACAGCTTGCATCGCATCAACTACTGCTCTTTGTATTCCTTTTGAAGCTCCTCTTGCAAGCAAAGTTGCAATTACCTCTGTATCAATTGAAGTATGAAAAATATGTCCTCCATCTTCAAGTAAACCTCTAATAACATCAGCATTTACTAGATTTCCATTGTGAGCCATTGCAATTGCCCCAATTTTAGAATTTGAAACAAGTGGTTGAGAATTTTCAACTGTATTTGCGCCTGTAGTTGAATATCTAACGTGTCCAATTGCTATATTTCCTTTTAGCTTTTGTAAATCCTCTTTGTCTTTAAATGCATCTGTAATAAGACCTAAACCTTTATGTATATCAATCTTTGTTCCATCTGAAACAGCAATTCCTGCACTTTCTTGTCCTCTATGTTGAAGTGCATATAGTCCATAATATGTTAATCCTGCTGTGTCCATTGGCCTGTTTGCATATACACCAAAAACACCACATTCATCTTTAAACTTATCTAATGTTGGATCTAATATCAAATCAAATTCTGATTTTATCATACACCATTCTCCTTTAATGATTTTATAATTCTACTCCATCTCCATTGTCTTCAATGAATTTCTTTTTCATTGCAGCTCTATTTGCAATTAACTTTTCCTTTATTTCTGGATATTTTAATGAAAGCATCTGTACAGCAAGCATTCCTGCATTATAGCTGTTATTTATTCCAACTGTTGCAACTGGAATAGACTTTGGCATTTGAACAATTGAAAGTAATGCATCCACTCCTTCAAGCGCTGCTTTAACTGGTATACCTATTACTGGCAAAACAGTTTGTGATGCTATAACACCTGGAAGGTGTGCTGCAAGTCCTGCACCTGCAATTATTACTTCGCATCCTTCATTTTCACAATTTTTAATAGTTTCTGTTAACTTTTCTGGAACTCTATGTGCTGATAATACAAAAGCTTTATAGTCAATTCCATATTCCTTTAGTGCATTAGCTGCACCCTTCATTACTTCAGTATCTGACTTACTTCCAAAAATTATTGCTACTTTCATTAAAATATTACCTCCATATCTTATATTTATAATTTATATTATTTAAAATAATTAACTCCTGATTTAAATATCTTTTGGTCAAAATCTCCTGGAACATTCTTATAAAGATTTGTTCCTATTCTTTCTGAGTGTCCCATCTTTCCTAAAACTCTACCATCTGGGCTTGTAATACCTTCTATACCAAACATAGAACCATTAGGGTTGTATGGCATATCTAAAGATACTTCATCATTAAAATCTACATATTGAGTAGCCACTTGACCATTTTTAATTAATTCTTTAATTAAGCTTTCTGGTGCTACAAATCTACCTTCACCATGAGAGATTGCAACTCTATGAATATCTCCTACATTAACTGAGTTAAACCAAGGTGACTTAACTGAAGAAATTCTTGTTCTAACTATTGAAGACATATGTCTATTTATATCATTATAAGTAAGTGTTGCCATATCTTCTTTAATATCTCTAATTTCACCATATGGAACTAATCCTAGCTTGATTAATGCTTGGAAGCCGTTACAAATACCTAACATTAAACCATCTCTATTATTTAAAAGTTCCATTACAGCTTCTTTAATTCTTTCATTTCTAAGAACTGTAGCTATAAACTTACCAGAACCATCTGGTTCATCACCTGCTGAGAATCCTCCTGGAAGCATTACTATTTGAGCTGTCTTAATTTCTGCTTCAAGCTTCTTGATAGAATCTACTAAAGCTTCTTTTGTTAAGTTTCTCAAAATAACTTCTGATACTTCAGCTCCTTCTTTCATAAATGCTCTTGCTGAATCCTCTTCACAGTTTGTTCCTGGGAATACTGGAATAACTACTTTTGGCTTAGTAACCTTAACCTTAGGAGAAATGATTGTTCTATTTTCATAACTAATCTTTTCTACCTTCTTATTAGAATCAGCTGTCTTTATCTTAAATACTTCAGATAATTTTTCTTCATATACTTCTTCTAATGTATTTATATCAAACTTAAAGTCATATTCTTTAGAAATAATCATTTCATCAGCAATTGTTGTACCAATAACCTTGTAGTTTAATCCTTCAAATTCCTTTTCTATATCTACGTTTGGCTTAACTTCAAGTAATAATGAACCATAGTTAAATCCAAATAATTCATCTTGAGTAATCTTATCTAAGTTAACCCCAACCTTATTACCAAGTGCCATCTTAGTTATTGCTTCTGATACTCCACCAAACTTAATAGCTGAAGCTGATATTACCTTCTTTGCACCAATTAAATCGTAAACTGTAGTCATATTCTTCTTGAATTTCTTCATATCAATCAATCCATCTTCAAGCTTAGTAGCCTTAAGAAGTACTAAAGAAGAACCATATACCTTTAATTCTGGTGATATTATTCTATCAGCTAACTCATATCCTACTGCAAAGCTTACAAGTGATGGTGGAACATCAATATTATCAAAAGTACCAGACATTGAGTCCTTACCACCGATTGCTGGAATTCCTAATTCTTCTTGTGCCTTATATGCACCAAGTAATGCTGCAAATGGTTTTCCCCATCTTTCAGCTTTCTTTCCTAATCTTTCAAAATATTCTTGGAAAGTTAATCTAGCATGCCTATAATCGCCACCCATTGCAGTAAGCTTAGCAACAGATTCTATTACTGAGTAAAATGCCATATGATATGGACTCCAGCTACCTAAGTATGGATTAAATCCATAAGTCATAATTGAAGCATTCTTACTGTTTCCATTCACTACTGGAATCTTAGCTGCCATACCTTCTGCTGGTGTCTTGCAATAAGTACCTCCAAATGGCATAAGAACTGTTCTAGCACCAATAGTTGAGTCAAATCTTTCAACTAATCCTTGTTGAGATGATACATTTAAATCCTTAAGATTTTCAAGCCATTTAGCCTTAACATCAACATCTCCAACTTCATATGGATACTTTTCTGGTGCAACAACCTTTATATCTGTTTTTTGAGTTGCTCCATTAGTATTTAAGAAGCTTCTCTTTAAGTTAACAATGTTCTTACCTCTCCAGAACAATCTTAATCTGTTTGTATCAGTAACCTTAGCAACTAAAACTGCTTCTAAGTTTTCTTGATTTGATAATTCAATAAATCTTTCTGCTAGAGAATTATGAACAACAACAGCCATTCTTTCTTGTGATTCAGATACTGCAAGTTCTGTTCCATCTAATCCTTCATATTTCTTTGGAACCTTATCTAAGTCAATATCAAGACCATCACAAAGTTCACCAATAGCAACTGATACACCACCTGCACCAAAATCATTACATCTCTTAATCATTTTAGCAACTTCAGGATTTCTAAATAATCTTTGTATCTTTCTTTCTGTTGGAGGATTTCCCTTTTGTACTTCTGCTCCACATGTATTAATTGATTCTTCATTGTGTTCCTTTGATGAACCAGTAGCTCCACCTACACCGTCTCTACCTGTTCTTCCACCAAGAAGAATTACAACATCTCCAACAGTTGGCTCTTCACGCACTACATTAGCCTTTGGTGCTGCTGCAATAACTGCTCCAACTTCCATTCTTTTAGCAACATAGTTTGGATGATATACTTCTGAAACCTCACCTGTTGCAAGTCCTATTTGGTTACCATATGAACTATAACCATGTGCTGCCTTTAATACAATAGTTCTTTGAGGTAATTTTCCCTTAAGTGTTTCTTCAACTGGAACTGTTGGGTCTGCTGCACCTGTTACTCTCATTGCTTGATATACATAAGTTCTTCCTGATAATGGATCTCTTATAGCTCCACCAAGACAAGTTGCTGCTCCTCCAAATGGTTCTATTTCTGTAGGATGGTTATGTGTTTCGTTCTTAAACATCAATAAGTACTTTTCAACACCCTTATCTGTTTCAACATCTATATTTATAGAACATGCATTGATTTCATCAGAAACATCTAAATCATCAAGCATTCCCTTCTTTCTCATTTCCTTCATAGCAATAACAGCCATATCCATTAAAGTAATATTTCTGTCTGTATTACTGCCATAAACAAATTCTCTTGACTTTAAGTAGTCTTCATAACTCTTCTTTATTGGGGCTGTATATATATTGTCCTCTATTTCTACTTTTTGAATTGCTGTTGAGAATGTAGTATGTCTACAATGGTCTGACCAATATGTATCAATTACCTTAATTTCTGTTATACTTGGATTTCTATTTTCTTCATTCTTAAAGTAATCTCTAATCATGATAAGGTCTTCCATACTCATAGCTAAGCCTTCAGACTTATGGAAAGCTTCTAAATCCTTAACTGAATATCCAATAAAGCCATCTAAAATTTGAACATCCTTTGGCATACTTAATTTAGATTGTAATTCTTTGTTATTTATAGAAACCTCTCTAGAATCTACTGGATTTATGTAATAATTTTTTATTCTTTCAACATCTTTCTTAGATATTTTTCCTTTTAATACAATTACCTTTGAAGATTTAACTTCTATTCTATCTTCTGCTGTTAATAATTGAAAACATTCTGAGGCAGAATCAGCTCTTTGATCATATTGTCCTGGTAAGTATTCTACTGCAAATGCAATATCGTCTTTTTCTAAAGGTAATTCATTTTCATATACCTTATCTACTGTCAATTCGGAAAAAATAGTATGTAATGCCTTCTTATAATACTCCTCTGTAACCTCCCCTAAAGTATACTTGTTAATAACTCTAACTTCTGATAATTTGTCAATTCTTAAATTGCTTTTAAAGTCATTTAATAAACTTCTAGCCTCTACATCGAAGCCTTTCTTCTTTTCAACGAAAATGCATCTGACATTCATTATTTTAATACCTCCATCACTCTTGTTGTTTTTATAAATATTTGATTTTTTACACTCTTAATTCAAGTTTACTACCTTATTTTCACTATGTCAATATTTCATATTGTGCCTATGATATCATTCGTTATATAGCGAATTTTTATGAGATATTTTAAATTTATAATTCGTGATTTATATGTTGCTAAACAAATATTTTTTGCTAATATCATAGTAAAATAGCTCCACTCATTACTTTGACAAGAATTTCTAAAGTAGCTATCCCTTATGTAATATGGACAGTAATTTATTCATTACTTTTCTGGGGAGGATTTAAAAAATTCCTAATAAATTTGTTATCTGCTAACGCTGGCATACAATTCTATTATATATTTGTATACATACAATTAGTTTTATTAACCCCACTAGTAATAAAATTATTAAAATCAAAATACAATTGGATAGGTTTTATTATAACTCCATTGTTTATTATAATCGCTAGATATATTTTCCCTTTTGCTGGATTTGAAATTGTAGAACCTTTCAAAAAAACAATATTCTTAAATTGGTTTACTTATTATTACCTTGGTATGGCTATAAAAAACAAAGTAATAAATTATCGTATTAGCGGAAAAAAGACAATGTTATTGTATATAATCACACTATTATGTTGTTCAGCTGAAGGATTTGCTTGGTACTATCTAGACAATAATTTCGATATGGCAACAACTATAATGAAACTATCTTCTGTAGCTTTATGTATTGCAATTGAGTTTTTAGCATATATATTTATAACGAGTGATAAAATAACCATCAACGATACTAATGATACCAGGGTATTATTCTTTAATGGTTTTCCCACTTAATTCAATAATAACCTTTATCATATGCCTTATATTAACTTTGATTTGCCAAAAATTCTTAAGTCCAAAAATTTTAGGTTATTTAGCATTGGGAGCACCAAATAAAAAGTAAAGGAGTTGCGAA
>JALENK010000051.1 GCA_022767515.1 Clostridium sp. | reverse complement strand
ATCGCTTTGTCGTTTACGTAGTATTATATCAAATGTTAGTAGTAATAGATTTTCTATTATCAAAGCAGATACGTTGAAAAAGGAATGAAACCTAAAGTTTTATATATTTTTTATAAACTTTTATAAGTTTTCAGTAACGGTAGATAATGGTTATATTATTAAGGCTCAAGTAGAAGATGATTTAGACTATATAGAGGTAAGCTTTGATGGAGAAAACTATGAAAAGTATGAACAGGGAACAGTTCTTAATAAAAATCAAAATATATTTGCAAGAGCTATTTCATATACTGGACAATCTAGTGAAATTTTAAATATTCATAGTAAATCTCAAGTTGATGATAAAGATGATGATAATGAGCAAAATAAAGAAGATAATAAATTAGAAAATAATCAAGAAGATAAAAAAGAAGAATCACAATTGAGTGAAACTGGTGATAATAAATTTTCAATATACTTAGTTCTTTTAATTGTAAGTATAGGATTTGTAATGTGTTTTGGTGTAAGATATAAAACTAGTAGAAAGTAATCAAAAAAGGTGTCAATTATTTGGCACTTTTTTAATTTTATCGTATAATAATGATAATGCAAAGCGAGGTGTATATTTTGAAAAAACAGATATATTTTTTTACTTCATTACTTTTGTTAAGTGTTACTATTTTTATTAGTACATCCGTTGTTACAATAACTGAATATGAATTGTCATATGATAATTTACCAAAAGAGTTTGATGGATTTAAGATTTTGCAGTTATCTGATTTACATAGTGCAGATTTTGGAAACAATAATGAAATATTGATTAAAAAAATTGATTCGGTAAAACCTGATATTGTGGTTTTTACAGGGGATATGATAAATAGAGATGATATTAATTTTGATGTCTTTTTTGATTTTTGTAAAGAAATTTCGAAAAAATACAAGATATACTATATTTATGGAAATCATGAAATGGACTTAAATGCTAATAATGCAAAGATATTATATGATGGAATGGTAAAAAACAACATTAAAATAATAAATAATAAGAAGATAACAATAAAAAAGGGAAAGTCACAAATTAATTTATATGGATTAAAATATCCTACGAAATATTATGGGAAAAAAGATGAAAACTCTAAATATGTATTATCTGAAGAAAATATAGTTGATTATATTAAAGAAGCTAATAAAGACGAATTTAATATTATGCTTACACATAATCCAAATTATTTTGATTTGTATACAAAGTGGGGAGCTGATTTGATTTTGACTGGACATATACATGGTGGAATGATTAGAATACCATTTGTTGGAGGAATTTTTTCACCAGATAGAATTTTTTTTCCAAAATATGATAGTGGTATATATGAACAGGATGGTAAAAATATGATAGTAAATAGAGGAATTGGCGGGGAAAAAGGTGTAAGAATATTTAATAATCCAGAAATGGTCCTTATTATATTAAAAAGTAATAGTTAAAAATAAAGGAGATATTATAGTGAAAAAAATATGGGAAATTTTAGGGATACAAAAAACAAAGGATGCTACTAAAATAAAGGAGGCTTATTATGAAAAATTAAGTAAAGTAAATCCTGAGGATAATCAAGAAGGTTTCATGAGGCTTAGAAAAGCCTATGAAGAGGCAATTGAATATACTAAAAGTGAAGAAGAGGAAAAAGGTGAAATAGAGCTTTGGATAGATAAGGTAGAAGAAATATATAATGATTTTAATAAAAGAATGGATATTGAAAATTGGAAGGAATTATTTAGAGATGATGTTTGTCAAGGACTAGATTCAAGATTAGAAGCTAAAGAGAAGTTTATTGTATTTTTAATGAATAATTGCACATTACCTAAAGAGGTTTGGAAAGAAATCGATAAGGAATTTGAAATTTTAGAAGATCAAGATAAATTATTGAGTAAATTTCCAGAGAATTTTGTAAATTATATGGTTAACTGTATTCAAATAGGAATATTTTTTGATTTGTCATTAGTAGTTTGGAGTGCTGAAGAAAATGTGGATGACTATATGGATAAGTATTATAGTTTAAAGGAAGCTGTGGATAATAATGATATAGAAGGTGCAATAAGGGCTGCAGAAATTTTAGAAGAATTTAGTACATATCATCCTTTTAAAGATGTTGAGAAGCTTCGTTTATTGATAATTCAAGGAAAGATGGAGAAAGCAAAAAATATTTTAGAAGAATTAAAGAAATGTAAGTATGAGAATACATATATTAAATTCAATATAGCTAAGGCAACCTTTGATTTTGGAAAATATGAAGAAGCATTAAAGTATGCAGAGGAAATAATAGATGAATATCCAGAGCATTATATGGCAAATATGTTAAAAGGGCAGTGTTTAGGGGCATTAGGTGACTTCAAGAAAGCAAAGGATGTAATTTTTGATTTGATGTATAAGACAAATTATTCTGAAAGTTTACAAGATATTATAGTTGAAATTAATAATCATATGATGGAAAAGCTAGATAAAAATTCACCTGAAGATTTACTAGAATATGCATGGTGTCTATATCAAAATAATAGGTCTAAAGAAGCAGAAGAAATGATAGAAAAAATAGATATTAATGCTGTTGATGAGTATTATTATATAAATTTGATATCAAGAGTTAAGTTAATTAATGAAAAGTATGAAGAGGCTTATGAATACTTAAATAAGTGGATAGATATGATTTTAAGTACTAATGAAAATGAAGAGTGTTATTATAAGAGACATAGATTATTAGATTATGCTTATAGTTCTCTTGGTGGTTGCTGTATGGAGCTTAAAAGAGAAGAGGAAGCTGAAAAATATATGCTTTTAGCTTCTGAAGAGGCGGATAGAAAAAATGGTAGCTTAAGATTTGAAATGAAGGAAAGACTAGCTTGGTATTATTATCAGAAGGAAGATTATGAAAAATCCATTGAATACTGCAATCAAATAATTGAAGAAGATCCTAATTATTTTACAGCCTATTTAAGAAGGCAGGACGCTGAGTTTAAATTAGGATACGATTCAGAAGTAGTTAGAGATTACTATGAATCTATTCGAATTTATGACAAGTTTATAAGACCATATAACCATGCTATTGAGGTTTTTCTAAATCATGGACAGTATGAGGAGGCTAAAGGAATAATTGATAAAGCCAAAGAATTAGAACTTGATAGTAATAGATTTGCATTATTACTTCTTCGTTATGATAAAGAAACTAATGAAAAGTTTAATGTTGATGAGGGAATAGAAATATGCCTAGAATTAAAAAATAAGCTTGATGATGAAGATAATGATATAGAAGATAAGGGTGAGTTATTATTTGAACTTGCACTTTTATATGAAAGAAAATTATCATATATTGAGGCTATTGATGTAATAGAAGAAGCGATTAAGTTTGAACCAAGGGATTATTATTATCATTTTAAGGGCTTTTTATATGGTAAAACTAAAACTATTAAAGATAGAATAAAAGTATATAAAGAAGGATTAAAACATAATCCAAATAGTGTAAGATTATTATATGAAATAGGAAAGGCACTATATGATATTGATGAGGACAAAAAAGCTTTAGAATATTTATTAAAATTAGAGAAGCTTGCCCCAGATTACAAGGATTCTTATGAACTTATATCTAAGATATATGACTCTTTGTATTATGAAACTGAAGAAGTAAAATATAAGGGAATGTCAATAGAATATGCAAATAAAGATTTAGAAACTTGTGATGAAAGAGCTTTGCCTTATTATTTAATAAATAGAGGGTTAATATATGAAAGATTTTATTTATTGGAAGAAGCTATTGAAGATTATAAAAAGGCTGTAGAATGTGATCCTAAGGACTGGGTTGCTTATAATAATATAGGATATGTATATACAATTATGAGAAAGACAGACTTAGCAATACAAAATTTAGAGGAGTCTATTAAGCGTGTAAGTTTAGAGGAAAAGTCTAAACCATATGTAAATTTGACAATAGCTTATATGTTAAAAGGGGACTATCAAAAAGCAATAGAATATAGTTTGATGGTAATTGATAAATATCCTGATAGATATGAGACAATTAGAAACTTATCTGAAATATATATGTTTATAGGGGATTATGATAAATCTGTAGAAGCAATAAAGAAGTTAGAGTCATTTAGAGATAAGGATTTGTCAGTACCATATTTTAGGTTTTTATTTTATAGCTATATTCATCAGAAAAATGGTGGGAATTTAGATAAAAAATTAGTGTCCAAGTATGAGAAGCTTGCACTAAAGGTTAGTAAATATAATGTAGAAAATAGAATAGATTATATTTTTTACAAGGTTTTAACTGATTTTTCTCCTAAAAAGATTATGTCATCAGTTGAAATTTTAGAAAAGGAAGTACAGGAAGAAACTGATGTTGATAATATAATTACATTTATATTCTTAATTATACAAATTAAATGGAAGCTAAAAGGTGTAGCTATAGATAAAAAAATACAAGGCTATATAGATTATATTGATCAAATTCAGGTATATTATGGGAAAAAAGCCTTAGAAATAATTAAAAAGGAAAATGGAAGTATTAAGCATTATTTAGAATATAAGTCTTATTTAGCAAGGAGGGCTTATCAAGTAGCAGTTGCTTATTTGGGAATGAAGGATTATAAAAATGCTAGAAAGTACCAACAAATGGGGCAAACTTGCTTCCAATGCCCAAAATGTATTTATAGAAAGTGTCATGAGGCATACTTACTTTTAGCTGCTATAGAAATAGAAAGTGAAAATTATCAAGAGGCAGATAGAGCTTTAAGGGAGGCAATGGAAGTAAGACCAATAGATAGAGATGCTATTTTTGGTTTGGAAGTAATTCAGAAATTTTTAGAAAGATAGGTGATATACATATGTTTAAATTAATAATTATGGCAATAGTATCAATAGCACTTGGAACCTTAAGCTTTAGGTTATCTAGTAAGGAAATATTTCAAAAAAATAAGGCAAAAATAAATCTTTTAGGAGTAATACTTTACTTAATAGGTGCTGTAATCATAGTTGGAATAATTACCAATTTGGTATTAGGTTTAATATTTAAAATTGTATTAATCGCAGTTGTAATTGCAATTATTTTTGCTATAGTAGTAGGTGTGAAGAAACTAAAATAATAAGCAGGATATACATCCTGCTTATTATTTTTATAATATTTCAAGAACTTCAACTTTATAGTTATCACCAGGAGCTTCTACATCAACGATTTCACCTACATGAGCACCATTTAATGCCTTTCCTAAAGCGGATTCTAGGCTTATACACATATTATCTGTATCTACATCCATAGTAGTAACAAGTGTTATAATTTCCTCTTCATCATCTTCAATGAATTTAATCCTTGCCTTGCCGTTAACATTAAGAACTGAATGATCTAAAGAATCCTCATCAATAACAGTAGCTGTAGATATCATAGAAAGTAAATATTGAATTCTATTATCATTTTCTCTATAATTTCTACAAGCTTCTTTATATTCAGCATTTTCTGATCTGTCACCATGAGCTGCTGCAACTAATTTTTCCTTAGCAATTTCAGCTCTTTTGACTGTCATTCTATAATCTAATTCTTCTCTTAATTTATTTATATTCTCTGCAGTTAATTGATTATTCATTATAAAACCCTCCATAAAATATATATCTTATATTATATCAAAATAATATAAAAATACAATCAGGAGACATAATTACTTAACTAATTCAGAAGCTAGAGACTCAAGGTCTTGAACTGTGCTATCCTTTACTGTAGATTTGATTGTAACTGTTGTCTCACAGAAGGTAATATCCTTCATTGTTTCTAATATAGATTTCATCACTTTAGCAGCGCAAGGAGCCCATGAACCATTTTCAACTATTCCAACAGTACGCTTTTGATAATTTTTGTTCTTTAAGTGAATAAGGAAATCTTCCATACAAGGGAATACTGTTCCATCATAAGAAGCACCAAGAACAACAAGCTTATCATATTTAAAGGCATCAGAAATAGCTTGAGACATATCATCTCTAGAAAGGTCAGTAACTACTACATTTTTTGCACCCTTATCTTTTAAGATTTCAGCTAACTTTTTAGCAGCTTTTGCAGTATTTCCATGAATTGAAGCATAGGCAACAACTATTCCTTCTTCTTCAGGAGTGTATGAACTCCATGTATTATATTTATCTATATAGAAGCCTAAATTATCCTTTAATATAGGTCCATGAAGTGGGCAAATCATCTTTATGTCTAAAGTTGCAGCTTTCTTTAATAAGGTTTGTACAGGAGCACCATATTTACCAACGATATTAATAAAATAACGTCTAGCTTCATCTGTCCAATCTTCTTCAACATCTAGAGCACCGAATTTACCAAAGCCATCAGCTGAGAATAATATCTTTTCTGATTGCTCATAAGCCACCATAACTTCTGGCCAATGAACCATAGGAGCCATAAAGAATTGTAATGTATGTTTACCAAGAGAAATAGTATCTCCTTCTTTAACAGTGATTGAACGAGAACTTAAGTCTATATCAAAAAATTGTGGCATCATAGCAAAAGTCTTTGCATTTCCAATGATTTTTGTATCAGGGTATTTTTCAGCAAACTTTTGTATATTTGCAGCATGGTCTGGTTCAAGGTGAGATACAACAAGGTATTCTGGAAGTTTACCATTTAGTTCTCTTTCAAGATTTTCAAACCATTCATCTGTAGCCCTATTATCTACGGTATCCATAACTGTAATATGTTCGTCTAATATAAGATAAGAGTTATATGAAACACCATTTGGCACTTTATATTGGCTTTCAAATAGGTCTATAGTCTTATCATTTGCACCTAAGTATTTAATAGTATCTGTAATTAGTATTTTATTCATTATTAGAACCTCCTAGTATAATTAATATATGTATTATAACAAATATTTGTTTTATAGTAAATAATATTAAAAAATAATCATTATTAATCTGTAATTACTTTCGATTGATAATACATTAGAATATGTGGTATCATAATATATAGAATACATAGCTAAAGAGAAAGTGAGTTAAGTTTATGAATAAGAAAATTATATCTTTAATTGCAAGTGTTGTATTAATGTCTAATTTATTTATTGGTTGTGATTTTACTTGGAAGTTTTCTGATGAATCGCCTTCAAGTAAAGTTCAAAATGAAAATGTAAATATGGCAGCAAACAAGAAGGAGGAGTCGACAGCAGAGACTAAAGACGTTTCAAAGGATAAGGAGCAAGGCGGTAATGATAAGGAAACATCAGGAAATAATAAGGAGGAAAATAAGGTTGAGGTGAATACAAAGCAATTGAATGTATTATCTATGCCACAAGAGGTAGTAGTTGTTGATGATGTTACTAATACAGACGGTTCTTATAGTAAGAAGTATTTGTATCAGGATGCTGTTACTATTAGTATTAATAAAGTTGTAAGTAGTGAGGATAATTTGTCAAAACTTGCATTAGCAAGTAAATGGCAAATTGGAGAAACTATTTATAATAATGATTTAACAAAAAAATTATCCTATACAATAAGTGATTTTTCATATATACAAGGAAGTGATGAAATGTCTAAAAGTGGTAGAGGAATAATGATAGAAGATGTAGATGGTTTTGATTTTATTTTAGATGTTAGTGTTTATAATGATAAGTATAGTGATTATGCTGAATTTATTAATTCAATATTAAATAATATAAGTATTGAGTAATATATAATTAATAAATTATTTTGGAGGATATTTTTTATGAAAAAAATGATATCATGGAATGTTAATGGAATTAGAGCAGCTATAACTAAAGGATTTTGGGATTTTTTTAAAGAAGTAGATGCAGATATATTTTGTCTTCAAGAAACTAAGTGTCAAGAAGGACAGGTTGATTTAAATATTGAGGGTTATTATACATATATGAATTCAGCTGAGAAAAAAGGATATTCTGGTACAGCAATTTTTACTAAAGAGAAACCGATAAGTATAGCTTATGGTCTAGGAATACAGGAGCATGACAAGGAAGGGAGAATAATTACTCTTGAATTTGATAATTATTACTTGGTTAATGTATATACTCCTAATTCAAAAGCTAATCTTGAAAGACTAGATTATCGTATGGTATGGGAGGATTTGTTTAGAGAATATTTAAAAAATCTTGAAAATACTAAACCAGTTATTCTATGTGGAGATTTAAATGTGGCACATAAGGAAATAGACTTAAAGAATCCTAAGGCGAATAGAAAAAATGCTGGATTTACTGATGAAGAGCGTAATAAGATGACAGAACTTTTAAATTCGGGATTTATAGATACATTTAGATATTTTTATCCTGAAAAAGAAGAAGTATATTCGTGGTGGTCTTATAGATTTAATGCTAGAAGTAGGAATGCAGGATGGAGAATTGATTATTTCCTTGTATCAAATATTTTAGAAAAGCATTTAGTAAATGCAAAAATTCATACAGATATATTAGGTTCAGACCATTGTCCTGTAGAGTTATGTATAGAATAAAAAATTTGGATATTCCCTAAGTAGTTAAAGGAATATCCACTTTTTATAATTATAGGCTTTCTTCAATAATAGATAAATCGTTATGATATTCTAGAAGTTTATCATTAATATGTTTTAAGTCATTATTTTGAAGTATTTTTTTCATATCATGATATTTTAAATCGTTAATTATACTTTTTGAATAATCTATAGAATCTGGGTTATTAGTATTAACTAAATATATATCCATAGTAGTAAATAAAAGTTTATTTTTTACAATACAATCAAAGAGTTTAATTAGTTCTTCATCGCTTCGTTCAAGAAAATCATCATCATCTTTAATATCTAGTATGTAATCTAATTTAATATCCATTTGTGCCTTTATTAACCTAAGATAAAAATCTTTATATGTAATATCAGACATATGAGATATTTCACTAAATAAGTAAGAACCACCTTTTGATTCAATTTTTAAGTGTGAATGAGAATTTTCTGGTAAAAATGCATTTTTTAAAAACTCATTTAATGATACTTCTAATGTTTTTTCTAAATAGTCATCTACAATCATGCTGTCTTTAATTGTAATAGTTATTGATAATCCATTTTCAGTCTTAAAAACATAAATTGGATAATTTGTTAATTCATCATCTAATATAAATGTTTCATGATATCTGTCTTTTAAATAGGTTTTATATTTTAATAAATAGTGATTAAAATTCTTTAAAAATTTTAATAGTTTTTTACAATATATATATATTAATGATATTAAAATAAATGTATAAATAAGTGCAAGAGTATATCTTATTAAAGCAGTGTTGGATTTCATTAATGGCATAATTCCAGTTAATAATAATAAAATATGAGAAAAACTATTAAATATGATAAATATACAACATAAAGAATACCCCTTTTTCGTAGCATAAAATAAGAAAACATTTAGTATCAAATTAAAGATGTCTAAAATAAGATAATGAGACAAGGAATTTGTTGCATGTATTATAGCTATAGTTAAATCAAGAGTAAGATTAATGAAAAGTATAATATTAAGAGTAAAAATAAGGATTGTATTGATTTTATTAGTTTCTCTAGTCATAATTATCCCTCGATTCCAAGTTTATAATAAAATTAAATATGTATTTAATTTTATTATGCATAATTTTATCAATAAATTATATAATATAATTATAAAATTCATAAAATATTAACAATATGTTTATAAAATTAATAGTATAATAATATTATAAGGATTTCGTTGTATTATAATGATGTAAGGAGGAGAGTATAATGTTTACTGAATTAAGAAAGAGAATATTAGAGGATAAAGAGAAAGAAATAGCAAATGGGTATTTTCATAATCTAGAGCATATAAAATTACTAAATATTATTTCTGATTCAGATATTGAGAAACAGTTTTGGAATACATCAAGAAAAACTTTAAAAAACTGTCCAAAAGAACTAGATAGGGCAGGAACTTCAAGAATAGATTTATTCAATTGGATTTATAAGTCTATATCTCATTTATTTAATGGTAATGATTATATTATTTTTAATGTTAAAAATACAAATATTATTGCAAAAGTTATGTTTGAGGATTTTGATAAGGCATTAGAGGAATTAATAAACTTAAGTGAAGAGATAAAAAATAATGGTGCAGAAGAGTGCATAGATATTACTTTTTGTAATGATAATTATTTTGTCAATATATGGCAGGGAGAGTATAATTACGAATTATATTTACAGCAAATAGCATAAGATATTATTTTAAAATTGTATTTATATAGCCTATAAATACAATTTTTTTTAATAAATAAAACAATTGAGAGAAAATTGGAGAAAATAATTGTGTTTTTATAAAAAAAACATTAATATGTTAGTATAGATATAAAAAATGGGAGGTAGTATTGATATGGACAATAAAATAATGATGCAATATTTTGAATGGTATCTTCCTAATGATAAAGCATTTTGGAGAAGAGTAAAAGAAGAAGCAAAATCTATTAAAGAAGCAGGAATTGATGCAGTATGGCTTCCACCAGCATATAAAGGTGGTCAAGGAATGTATGATGTTGGATATTCAGTATATGATTTGTTTGATTTAGGTGAATTTTATCAAAAAGGTACAGTTGCAACTAAGTATGGAACTAAAGATGAATATTTAGATGCAATTAGAGAACTACATGCAAATGATATAAAGGTTTATGCTGATACGGTATTAGGTCATAGAACTGGTGCCGATGAAAAAGAAAAGACTATGGCAGTTATAGATGATTTCGGAGATAGAACTAAAACTATTGGAGAAATGAGAAAGGTTGAAGTGTGGACGAAATATAATTTCTGGGGAAGAAATAATCAGTATTCAGATTTTAAATTAAATTGGACTAACTTCCATGGAATAGATTATGACGAATTACATCATAAAACAGGTATTTTTAGATTTATAGGTAAGAAGTGGGATAAGGATGTAGATAATGAACTTGGAAATTACGATTACTTATTAGGTGCAGACCTTGATATGTCAGATGAGGAAAATATAGCAGAGCTTAATAAGTGGGGAGAATGGTATGTTAATATGACTAATTTGGATGGATTCAGATTAGATGCTGTCAAGCATATCAGCTTTAAGTTTTATAAAAATTGGATAAAGCTTATGAGAGAAAAGTTTCCAGATAAAGATTTATATGCAGTAGGGGAATATTGGAGTGATAAGGTAGATAAGCTTACTAACTATATTAAAAAGACTGGTCGGCAGATACAGTTATTTGATGTTCCACTTCATTATAATATGTATCAGGCATCAAATAGTAATGGAACATTTGATATGAGGAATTTATTTAAAGATACTTTAATAGAGAAAGACCCAAAGATGGCTGTTACTTTTGTTGATAATCATGATAGTCAATATGGTCAAGCTCTTGAATCTTGGATAAGAGAGTGGTTTAAACCAATGGCATATGCAGTTATATTACTTAGAAAAGATGGTTTTCCTTGTATATTCTTTGGTGATTATTATGGTGTACCTTGTCAGCAGATAGCACCAGTTAATCATATTAAAAAATTAATTTCACTTAGAAAAACACATGCTTATGGAAAAGAGCATATGTATTTTGACCATGAAAGTGTAGTAGGATTTACACGTGAGGGTGATAGGGAGCATAAGGATTCAGGCTTAGCGGTAGTTATGACTAATGCTGAAGCAGGAGAAAAGGAAATGTATATAGGTAAGAAATTTAGAGGTAAGAAATTTTATGATTGTCTAGGTAATATTGAAGAAGAAGTAACAATAAATAAAGAAGGATATGGTATTTTTAAGACATTGGCAGGAAGTATTTCTGTTTGGATTAAAAAGTAATAGGGGGTAAGGGTAAAAAATGATTTTTGTGGGAGTATTATTTTTTATAATAATATTAGTAGCGATTATAATAACATCAAAAAGAAATTTAACTAAGAAAAATGCTAAAATGAAGACAAATTGGGTTCAGGTAGGAATGCTTATTCAAAAAAGATTTGATTTAGTAAGCCGATTTTTTGGAGATAGCAACTTAGAACAATGTGAAGCTGTAAAGAGAATATTAGAGGCAAAAAATATTTACTCCTTTGCAAGTGATGTGTCAGCTAGGGTTGGAATAGTAAATGGAGTAGAAAAATATTTTAAAGAAATAGAAAATTTGGATAAGCTATATCCAGAAAATGCTTCCGATGAGAAACTTATAAAAACTAAGGAAGAAATGATTAAGCTTAATAAAGATATGATTTTTGCTAAATTATGTTACAATCAAGCAGTGATAGATTTTAATAAGCATAGTGAAAAAGGAATAAATAAAAAAATGACTGAGATGCTTCATTTAGAATTAGGTAGTCAATTAGTATAACCCCCAAAATGCTCATACAGTTTGTATGAGCATTTTTATTAGTATAAATAGTAAAAAATGAAAATGTTAATAAAAAGTTAACATTATGGATAAAATTTCATTGAAATAATGTTTAAAAAGAGTTATTATAGTTATATAAATATTATGGCTAAAGTATAGAATTTTGTCCTAAAGAGTAAATGAATCTTTTTAGAGCAGATAAACTTTAGTGCTTTTATTTAATTTTTTTATGTAATTGTTTACTATAATTGCATTAAATATACAAGGGGGTTAAAGTATGAATTTCAAAAAAATCAAAAAAATCGTTGCCTGTGTAGCAGCATTGACGTGTGTTGGTACTAATATTGTTGCGAGTGCAGCTGTAAACACAAATTCAGATACACAATCAGTTATCAATGGAATTAATCCAAGTGATGAAAACGTATTAAAGGTTGATGTTGATGATAGTGGAGAAGTCACTTATACAGTACCAGCAAGTGCTTCAAAGTATGGTGATGTGACATATGATGAAAACAGACCATTCTCATGGGACAATGTCAATATGTATTTTACAATTACTGACCGTTTCTACAATGGAGATACATCTAATGACCATTCTTATGGAAGGTCAGAAGGTGAAATAGATGCAAGTAATTATGCAAGTAGAATAGGTACTTTCCATGGTGGAGATTTAAAAGGATTAACACAAAAGATTGAAGAAGGGTATTTTGATAATCTAGGAATAAATGCAATTTGGTTTACTGCTCCATATGAACAAATTCATGGTGCTATGACTGCAGATGGTTACAAGCATTATGGATATCATGGATATTGGGCATTAGATTTCAGTAATATGGATGCCAATATGGGAACAGAAAAAGATTTAGAAAACTTTATAGATACAGCTCATAAGCATGGTATCAGAGTAGTTATGGACGTAGTTATGAACCACGCTGGATATGCAAACCCAGTTGATGCTAATGAATATGGATATGGTAAATTAGCACCTAATTGGAAAGATATGTATTATAATACATCGGAAAGTCAATACAAATGGTCTAGCGATTATGCTGGAGGAAAAGATGCTTCAGCTCAAACTCCTGGTATGATGGAATACAGTGGTGACTGGAGCACTAATTTCTGGGGCTCAGATTGGATAAGATTAATGGGAGATAGATTCTCTGGATTTGATGGTAAAGAAAATGGTGTATCAGACTTAATAGTATGTTCATCGGGATTACCTGATTTTAAGACAGAAGATCAAAGTCCAAAGAGTTTACCTAAAATATTAGAAAATAAGTGGAAAAAGGAAGGTCGTTATGAAAAAGAAATGGCTGAGCTTGATGCTTATTTTGCAAAGGGACATAATAAATCAATTAGTCAATATATTACAAAATGGCTTACAGATTGGGTAAGAGAATACGGTATAGACGGATTTAGATGTGATACTGCAAAGCACGTTGAACAATCTGTATGGAAAGCTCTTAAAGATGAAGCTTCTGTTGCATTAAAAGAATGGAGACAAAACAATCCAAATAAGCCAGGTGCTAAATGGACAGATGATTTCTGGATGACTGGAGAAAGTTGGGGATGGACTTATAATGAGGTTCAAGGTAGCTCATATTTCTCAAATGGATTTAATTCAATGATTAACTTTGGTTTCCAAGGTAATGAAGGTAAATCAGGTGGTAGCTTAATATCATTCCAACAAGAATATGCAGATAAGATAAATTCATGTAATAATAATGCTTTATCATATATTTCATCACACGATAAAGGATTAGGACAAAGATCTAAGCAAGCAGGTACTGTATTAGAATTATCTCCAGGAGGAGTACAAGTATTCTATGGAGATGAATCTGGAAGACAAGGTGTTGGTAGTGGAGATCAAGCTTCACGTTCACATATGAATTGGGATTCTATTAATATGGATATCTTATCTCACTGGCAAAAAGTTGGACAGTTTAGAACTAACCACTTAGCAGTTGGTGCAGGTAAACAAACTAAATTAGATGATGTTACAGCTATGAGAGAATACTCTAAAAATGGGGTTGAAGATAAAGTAGTAATCTCTTATCCTTCAGGTTCATCAGCATCTGTTCCAGTTGGAACTGCTTTTTCAGAAGGAGAAACAATTAGAGATTTCTATACTGGAAATACTTATCAAGTATCAGGTGGAAGTGTACAAGTTACAGGAATTACAAATGGATTAGTATTACTTGAAAAAGCAGATGGAAAAATTAAAGCAGGAGTTAGTGCAACACCAGGAACTGTAGGTTCTAAGTATACTTATTATGATGCAACATTAAAGGTTACATTAAATGCAGTTGGTGAAGGAACTGTTGCTAAATATAGCTTAAATGGTGGTGCTCAAACTTCATATAAATCAGGAGATACAATTACAATAACTCAAGCTGAAGGTGAAACTACTACATTAGTTTTAACTGGAGTTGATGGAGATGGTAATGCAATAGAAGCTAAAACTTATACTTATGCTAGAGATAAAAAACCAGAAGGACTTACAATATATGCTAAGGCTAGTAGTATTACATCAACACCTAATTTATATGCATATGATGAGTCAACTGGAACTGCTAAACAATTAACAGGTGCATGGCCTGGAGCACCTATGAAGGATGCTGGTAATGGATTATATTCATATGAATTAACTGGTATTCAAAGTTGTCAAGTAATTATTAATGGTTCATTTGGACAATATCCAGGAGCACAACAACCAGGAATTAAGTTGAATGCATCAGAATCTGCAGCATGGATATTTGATGGTTCATCAATTAAGCCTTATACAGTTGAAAAACCATTAGAAGCTTCAATAAGTGTATCAAAGAGTGCACCAACTGAAGTTGGAAAAGAAGTAACATTCTCAGCAAATGCTACAGGTGGAGATGGAAAATATTCATATGAATTTAGAGTTGATGGCAATGTAGAACAATCATATTCATCAAACAGTACATTTAAATGGACACCAGTTAAAGAGGGTGCATATACTGTAAAAGTAAATGTAAAGGACGCTTCTGGAAAGACAGCAAATGCTTCTCTTAATTGGAAAGCTGATAAAAAAGCCAATGAATTAGTAATCAATGATTTTTCAACAACAGCTTCAGCTCAGCAATATGTAAATGAAGCAATTACTTTAAGTGCAGATGCAACAGGTGAAGGAACAGTATTATATAAGTTTGCTTACAGATTAAACGGTCAAGAAAAAGTAATAAGCTCATATAGTTCAAAATCATCTTGTAAATTCACTCCAAGTGCAGCAGGAACTTATACATTCGTTGTATATGCAAAAGATGATAATGGAAGCCAAAAAACAGAAACTATTGATGTTAATGTTATTAGTAATCCAATAACACCATTAAAGATAACATCATTTAAAACAAGTGTAGCATCACCACAGGAAGTTGGAAAAACAATAAAATTAAGTGCAACAGCAACAGGAAGTGG
>JALENK010000026.1 GCA_022767515.1 Clostridium sp. | reverse complement strand
ATACCCTTATACAAAAGGAATCGCTCAGTTATTATTAGTTCCAGTTCCAAAAACAGAAGTGGTAGAAATATCTGTTCAGGAATTACAAGCAATTCCATCTAAAAGAGGAAGTGGAAATCTAGGAAGTAGTGGAAAATAGTTGATAAAAAGGGAGGATTGGGTATGGAAACAATTAAGGAAGTGTTTCACAAGGCTTTTAAAGAAGTATTTGATTTAAGAAAAGATGTTGCAACTCATAATGAAATAAAAGCATCTATTATAAGTGGAGGGGAAATTAAGGGAACTAATATGTGTGTATTAGTTCTTGCTATAATCATAGCTAGTATAGGGCTTAATATGAATTCAACAGCTGTTATTATAGGGGCAATGCTTATTTCACCACTTATGGGAAGTATTATGGCAATGTCCTATGGTCTTGCAGCTACTGATTTAAAGTTAGCTAAAAAATCTTTTGATGGGTTGGTATTACAAATAATTATTTGTATTATTGCATCAACCTTATATTTTTTAGTATCACCAATAAAAAATGCTTCTACAGAGCTTATAGCTCGTACATCGCCTACAGTATGGGATGTTTTTATTGCTATATGTGGTGGCTTAGCAGGAATTATTGGTAATACTAGAAAGGAAAAAGGAAATGTTATACCAGGAGTGGCAATTGCTACAGCTCTTATGCCACCATTATGTACAGTTGGGTATGGTATAGCGACTTGGCAACCTAAATTTATATTTGGTGCATTTTATTTATTTATATTAAACAGTTATTTTATAGGTCTAACAGCAATCGTTATTCTTACAATATTGAAGGTTCCGTCAATCTATGAAAATCCGGTAGAAAATAAAAAGAGGTTTATGAGAAAGATAGTTATTATTACAGTAATAACCATCATACCAAGTATATTTTTTGCCTATGGATTGGTTAAAGATTCTGAAAATAAATCAGTTGCAGTAATGACGGATAGGAGACTTGGAACTTTAAATATAGAAATTGTAACTAAAGAAATTAAGCTTATATATCCTGAGATAGACGAAATCCATATAGGTTATTTAGAAAAATGGGATGAAGAAAAGAAAAAACTTGATGATGAATTAACAGCAATTTTATATGTAAATGAAAGGCTAAGTAATAAAAAAATAGAGATTATTCAAAAATGGATGGAAATAAATTATAATGAGAGTGTTATAGTTAAGCAAGCGATGGTAGAATAAAAATATAAAACTATTGATGAATTATTAAAAATACATTAATAGTTTTATTTTTTTGGAAAAAAATCATAAAATACAGTATAATGGTAGTATGTATTTTTATGTTTAGGGAGAATGTGTTTATGTGTGATTTACACGATTTATGTCAAAAGGTTGTTGAATATAGAAAGAAAAATGACATATACAATATGGAAAAACTTATAGATGAAATAGAAAAAGATTATGCAGATGAAGTCGAATTTAGAATTTTAAAAGTAAAGGTGTTAACAGATAAATTTTTATTTGATGAGGCTATCAAAGAGCTAGAAAATATTATTAAAGAAAGTCCAGATAGTTATGAAGCTTATTTTGTGAAAGGAAAAATAGAAATAAGTAGAGGTCAGGTTAAAGAAGCATATGAAGATTTTTTAGTAGCTAGAAGATTAGAACCTAAGAATAATGAAATAAGGGAATATATAGCTAGGGCATTAATTGATTTAAGAAGATTTGAAGAAGCGAGAGATATATTAAAGACAGTTTATAGATATTCTAAAACTGATAAAAATATAGGCTATTTTGAGAGTTGTAATCAATATATTATAGAACAATTAGAAGAAAAAGATATTTTAAATGATTTTGAAAAAATAAGTCTTGCTAAAAGCTATTATTCATTAGGTAAGAATGAGCAGGCATTAGAGATTATAGAATCTGTTAAAGATATAGATAGTAATGTAGAAGCGTTATTTACTTATTTTAATATTATTAATTATTTTAAAGACTATAAAAAAGCAGAAGAAATAATTGATAAGGCAATCGAGCTAGGAGAGGATAAATCAAGGTGTTATCTATATAAGGGAATAGCTTTAGAGCATAATCTAAAATATGAAGAAGCAGAGGATACCTTTAGGAAATTAATAGAGATGGATAAGGATTTTGAGCCTGCATACAATAGACTTGCAAGAATATTAAATAAAATTGGCAAGTATAATGAGTCAATAGAGATTAGCAATATCGCTTTAAAGAATAATTTTGATAAGGAAGTAACATATAATAATATAGGTATTTCTAACTATTATCTTCAAAATTTTGATGATGCTATTAGGGCATATAATAAGGCGATAAGTATTTATCCTGCATATTTAGATTCATATTTAAATAAAAGTAGATTATATAGAGATGGGGAAAGATACAGAGAGGCAATGGATTGTTGTAATGAAGCAATGGATTTAGGTCACAAGAATGAAAAAATTGCTCTTGAAAAAGCTTATATATTAAATTGTGTTGATGAAGTTGACAGAGCAATTGAATGGCTAGATTGGGCAATAGATATGGAAGGTAACGATATTAGACTTTATTGTCTAAAAGGAATATGTCTATGTAAATTGGAACGATATGGTGAGGCAATTCAAGAGATGGAGCAAGTAGCAAGATTATCTGGTGAAGAAATTATGGCTCATAGTGCATTATTGCATGTTTATTATCAAATGGGTAATATAATTAAGGCTAAAGAGATTTTCTTTAAGTATAAAGATTTTTTAAGTGAAATGAGCAAATCACATTCAATATTAAGAGATGATAATATATATTTTATTTTAAGAAATACAGCTATATCATTTAAGCAAAAGCTAAGGGAGGAAAAATAGAATTATGGCTATAGTAGGAATAGATTTAGGTACAACAAATAGTTTAGTATCAGTTTTTAAAGATGGAGAATCAGTTATAATAAAGAATGCTTTTAATGAAACGTTGACACCATCAATTGTTAGCAGAGATGAAAATGGAGAGATTTACGTTGGTAAAATTGCAAAGGAAAGACAGATAACAAATCCTAATGATACAATTTCTTTATTTAAAAGAAGCATGGGAACAAAGAAGGAATATAAATTAGGAGAGAAGACATTTTTACCAGAAGAATTATCTTCTCTTGTAATTAGAAGTTTAAAAGCTGATGCTGAAGCCTATTTAAATGAAGAAGTAACAGAAGCAATAATAAGCGTGCCAGCATATTTTAATGATACTCAAAGAAGAGCTACTAAAAGAGCAGGTGAACTTGCAGGAATTAAGGTAGAGAGAATAATTAATGAACCAACAGCAGCAGCTATTGCATATGGACTTCATGAGAAAAATTCTAATACTAAGTTTTTGGTATTTGACCTTGGAGGAGGAACATTTGATGTTTCGGTATTGGAATTATATAAAAATATAATGGAAGTTAGAGCGGTTGCAGGAGATAATTATTTAGGTGGAGAAGATTTTACTAAAATATTAATGGATATGGTTGCAAACAAGAAGAATTTAGATTTGGATGCTTTAGATGAAAAATCATATAATATGTTTAGAAAGCAAGCTGAAATAGTAAAGAGAAGCTTTTCTGATAATAAGGAAGTTGAATTTAACTGCCTAATAAATGACGAAGAAATTAAATGTGATATTACACTAAGTGAATATGAAAAAAGCTGTGAATTATTGCTTGCTAAATTAAGAAAGCCTATTGAAAGAGCATTAAGTGATGCAGCAATAAAGCTTAAGGAGATAGATACAATAGTCTTAGTAGGAGGAGGAACAAAGCTTCCAATAATTCGTTCCTTTGTAAGTAAGCTTTTTGGAAGGCTTCCAGCTACAAACATTAATCCAGATGAAGTAGTAGCAATTGGTGCTGGAATTCAATCTGCAATGAAGATGAGAAATGAAGCTATAAAAGAAATAGTATTAACAGATGTATGTCCATATACATTAGGTACAAATACATCTGTTGAAAAGCCAGGAGGATATTTCGAAAGTGGACACTTCTTTCCTATAATAGAGAGAAATACAATCATACCAGTAAGTAGAGTTGAAAGATTATATACAATAAAGGAAAATCAAAAGAAGATTTCTGTGGAGATTTTACAAGGGGAGAGTAGAAGAGCAAGTGAAAATATATTGCTTGGTGAATTATCTGTATCCATACCTCCAAGTCCAAAGGGAGAGCAAGCAATTGATGTAAGATATACTTATGATATAAATGGTATTTTAGAGGTTGAAGTTACAGTAGTATCAACTGGTGATAAGAAAAAGATTGTAATTCAAAAGAACCCAGGATATATGTCTGAAGAAGAAGTTGAAAACAGATTAGATGAATTGAGTGAATTAAAGATTCATCCTAGAGAAAAAGCTGAAAATAAACATCTGCTTGCACGAGGTGAAAGAATGTATGAGGAATGTGTAGGACATAAAAGAATGCTTATTGAAGAAGCACTTAGAAAATTTGAAAATATATTAGATAAGCAAGAGCCAAGAGAAATTGAAAGAGCAAATTCTGAGCTTAAAGAAATATTAGATGAAATTGAAGGAGATCAGGAATTTTAATTATGAAGTGTTGGGAAATATTAGGTATAAAACCTACAAAAGATAGGAATGCTATTAAAGAAGCATATATGGAAAAACTAAATATTTACCATCCAGAGGATGATCCAGAAGGCTTTCAAAGACTTAGAGAAGCTTACGAAATAGCTTTAAGAGAAGAGATTGAAGAGGAAGCAGAAGAGGAAGTCAGTACACCTGTTGAAGAATTTATGAATAAGGTTACTACTTTATATAATAATTTCTTTGAAAGAATCAATGAGGATAATTGGCGAGAGTTATTAAAAGAGGATATCTGCTTTCAGCTTGATACTTCAAATGAAATAGGAAATGAATTATTAAAATTTTTAATGGATAATTACCATTTGCCTAAAAATATCTGGAAAATTTTTGATGATTTTTTCAATTGGACAGAAAGATATGAGGAATTAATAGAAAACTTTCAAGAAGGTTTTATAAAATTTTTATATTCAAATATAAGAGGTAATTATAGATTAAGATATGAATTATTTGTAAATGATGGCAAAGAAGTTGACTATGATGCATTTGTAGACGCATATTATGAAGCAAATTATTATATATATTCTAGCAATATATATTTAACTGAAAAGTATATAAATAAGGCAAAGGCTATATTAGATTATCACTTAGACTTAAAGTTTTTAGAGGCAAAACGTTATTTTAATCTTGATAATGTTAGTAAGGCTCTTGAAATATTAAATGAAGTAATTAATGAGGAGAATGATAATCAGGAGGCGTTATATTTAAGAGGACGTTGTTATTGCAATTTAGGAGATGTTAAAAAAGCGTGTGATGATTTTTCGAAATGTTATAGTTATATAGGAATTAAGAGCTATGCAGAGTGCTTATTTGCACTTGGAAGAATACAAGAAGCTAAAATACAATATGTATCACTTTCAAATATTTATAAATATGATGATGAAGCAGATGAAATCATAAGAAGTATAAATAGTTATTTGATTGATGAACTGGATGAAAGCTTTGATAAGGTTCAAGCATATTTTGAGAATAATAGATATGAAGACGCATTACACTTAATTGATAAGCTTGAGGAAAATCTAGATGGTGATAAGGATACTTTGCTTTTATATAAGGCAAATTGTTTGAGAAATTTAAAGAGGTATGATGAGGCAATAAATATATTACTAGAGTTAGAAGATGAAGATAATGGAGAGGTACTAGCCCTTATAGGTAATATTTATCATGAAATAAGAAAAACTGATAAAGCATTATTATATTATGATAAGGCGATAGATTTAGGATATGAAGTAGCTTTATTACACAATAATAAAGCAAGCTTGTTATTTGATATTAAGAATTATTCTGAAGCCTTAGTTGAATGTAACAAAGCCCTTATTGAGGATTCTAGATTAGCTCATGCTTACAAGAATAAAGCAAAGGCATTGTGTAGGCTTGAAAGGTATGATGAGGCTTTAGAACAATGTAAAAATGCTATAAATTTATCCGATACCTTTGCAGGGGGATATTCGAGCAAGGCTTATGTTTATAGAAGTATTGGTAAATTTGATGATGCACTAATGGTATGTGATGAGGCTTTAGACAAAGGAATAGAAGATGCCTATGTATATTATGAAAGAGGAAAGGCATTTTATGAGCTAAAAAAATATGATGAGGCTGAAGAAAATTACAATAAAGCTTATCAATTAGAAAAAAATGATCCTAATATATATATAGCTTTAGGTCATATTGAATATATAAAAAGGGATTATGAAAGTGCAATTAATCAATATTCAAAGGCTATAACTATTAAGGCTGATGATGCATATTTCTATATGTATAGAGCTGATGCTTGGAAATTTATAAATGAAGAAAATGCTGTTAGTGATTATAACAAATCCATAGAACTTGAAAATGAAAATGATTATTTCTATTATAAGCGTGGTAAGTTATATGCAAAACGTGGAAATAATGAGAATGCATTAAATGATTTTAATAAGGTTATAGAAATGGCTCCTAATCATTCTGAAGTATATAATGAAATAGGAAGAGTATACAGTGATATGGGGGATAATAATAAGGCTTATGAATATTTTAATAAGGCTATAGAGGTTGAAGCACCTTATGAGATAGAATTTTATTATGCAGACAGAGCTGTAGCTCTTAGAAGATTAGAGAGATATGAAGAAGCGATTGAGGATTTAAATAAATCAATTGAATTAAATAATAATTATGCTTTTGGATTTAATGAGCTTGGAGAAGTATATTGTGATATGGAACAATATGAAAAAGCTATACAGTATTTTAATAAGGCTATAGAAATTGATAATACTTATGCCTATTGTTATAGTAATTTAGGATTAGCTTATAGAGCATGTGGAAATTATGAAAAATCTATTTATAATTATAAAAAAGCACTAGATATAGATAAAGAATATGTTTATGCAATGTATCATTTAGCCTTAACATTTATGGAAATTGATAACTATAGCAAGGCAGCAGTATGGTTTGAAAAGGTTCTAAAATATGATAGTGAACATTTAAGAACTAATATTAATCTTGGAATTTGTTATATGGAAACCAAAGAATATGAAAAATCTAAAAAGCAATTAAAAAAGGCAGTAGAGATTAATTCAAATTCGGTAAGTGCGTATTTCCAATTAGGAAGAAATTATGCACTAACAAGTGAAATAGATAAGGCTATTGAATGTTATTTAAAGGTGCTTTCAATAGATTCTGAGTTTGATTTAGCATATAGCAATCTTGCTAAGCTTTATGGAAACAAAGGTGAACATAAAAAGGCTATAATGTATTATAATAAAGCTATTGAGGTTGGTAGAGAGGAAAACTTAAAGCATTATTATAACGATAGAGGAATTGAATATGAAGAAGCAGGTGAATTGGATTTAGCCTTAAATGATTACTTGAAGTCTTTAGAATATGATTCAAGTTATAAATATGCAATATGCAATATTGGGGATATTTATGCTAAAAAATCTGAATATAATAAGGCATTAGAGTATTATGATAAGGCACTAGAAATTGATAGTAATTACGAGTATTGTATAGGTGTGAAAAAAATAGCATGTGCAGCAATTCATATTCAAAGGGGAACAGAACATTATAATAATGGAAAATTAAATGAAGCTTTAGGAGAGTATAATAAGGCATTAGAATATGATAGGAACAATAAAAATATTTTAAAAGACATGGGGAAAATTTATTTAGAACTTAAAGATTATGCAAATGCCTTAAAGTATTATAATAAATCTGCAAAGTTAAGCGAGGATTCTGAAATATATATTAAGATAGGAGATATATATTTTGGATTAGGAGATTATAGTAATGCAATTGTTAACTATTCAGAAGCAATAAAGTTAGAAGATAATAGGTTTGAGTATTATGTAAAAAGAGGAGAAGCATTTGAGAAGCTTAGAAATAATATAGAAGCAGAAAGAGATTTTAAAAAAGCGAATAGTTTAAATCCTCAATTTAATTATACTAAGTCAAAAATAACATCATTAATTAAGAAGATTTTTAAGTAAAGCAGGAGGATAATTAGAGTTGTAGTATGGAAATTTTTATATTAATATTTGCTATAGTTTTAATAATAAATGTTACTTGTTCATTTTCTATAATATTCATAGAGAGAAAAGAGCCTTCTACTACTTGGGCATGGCTATTAGTTTTGTTGATTTTGCCCGGAATAGGTTTTATATTTTACTTACTTTTTGGGCAGAATTTCAGCAGAGAAAGATTATTTAAAGAAAAAAAGAAATTAGATAAAGAAAAGAGAAAAGAAGTTTTAGGACAAATAGAAAAAGAATATAAGGACTTAGATGAAAATAATAATTTTGTTGATTTAATTAAAATGAATTATAATAATTCAGGTTCTAAATTGATGTTAAATAATGAGATCGATTTATACTTTGATGGAAAGGATAAGTTTAAACAACTTATTTATGATTTAGAGCATGCAGAAAAGTATATACATATCCAGTACTACATTATTAGAAAAGATAAGCTTGGAAGGAAGATAATTAGTATATTAGAAAAGAAGGTTAAAGAAGGAGTTCAAGTTCGTTTCTTAGTAGATAGTATGGGTGGATATACATTAACCAAAAGGTTTTTAAAGAATTTTATAAATAATGGAGGAAAGTTTGAAATATTTTTTCCGGGAATATTACCGCATGTAAATACACGTATTAATTATAGAAATCACAGAAAGATAGTAATTATTGATGGTAAATATGGTTATACTGGAGGCTTTAATGTTGGAGATGAGTATATTAGTGAGGATAAGAAAATAGGCTATTGGAGAGATACTCATATACGTATAAGAGGGGACGCTGTTAACCCATTAAATGATAGATTTTTGATGGATTGGTGTTATGCTTCAGGAGAGGAGATTGAACATTTTTCTGATTTTTATTTACAAGAACCTTATACATTGGGGGATAAGGCCATACAAATCGTAACAAGTGGTCCAGATCATAATGAAGAATATATAAAAAATGCTCTATTTAAACTTATTAATAATACTAAAGAAAAAATATATATTGAAACTCCTTACTTTGTACTTGATGAATCAATGCTTGAATCAATTAAAATATCAGCAATGTCAGGAGTAGATGTAAGGATTGTAATTCCTAAAAAACCAGACCATATTTTTATGAAATGGATTGCTTACTCTTATTTAGAGGAATTGTTAGAAGCTGGAGTTAAGGTATATGCATATAATAAAGGCTTTATACATGCAAAGACTATGGTATCAGATGGATATGTATCTACAGTAGGAACTGCTAATATGGATATAAGAAGTTTTAGTTTAAATTTTGAAGTAAATGCATTTATATATAACAAAGAGGTTGCAGATAAACTTGAAAGACAATTTATGATAGATATAGAAGATTCTGACCAGATTACTTTAAATACATTTAAAAAGAGAAGCAGAAGAGAGAGAGTAATGGAATCAATAATGAGGTTATTTGCTCCTATTTTATAACTATCTTGATATAATAAAGTTAATAGAATAAAATTTTAGGCGGTGAAACAAAATGAGTTATTACAAAATATATAAAAGTAAATTAAAAGGAAGTGTAAAAATACCACCATCAAAAAGTATGGCACACAGAGCTGTAATATGTGCATCATTAGGTGATGGAATTAGTAATATATCTAATATTGATTTATCAGATGATATAGTAGCAACTATAAATGCTATGAAGTCACTTGGAGCTATTATAGAAGAAAAAAAAGGTATATTACAAATAAAGGGAATTAATTGCAACGATGGAAACGTGGAAAGGCAATTTGAAAGAGTTATAGAGTGTAATGAGTCTGGTTCAACATTAAGATTTTTAATTCCAATATGTTTAGCATTTGAAGGTATGACTAGGTTTGTTGGTAAAGGAAACTTAGGTAAAAGGCCACTTGATACATATTATGATATATTTGATAAACAAGGAATAAAATATTCATATAAGAAAGATGTTTTAGATTTAGTAACAGAAGGTATGCTAAAGCCAGGCGAATTTGAAGTCGAAGGAAATGTAAGTTCTCAATTTATATCAGGCTTGTTTTTTGCATTACCACTATTAGATGGAGATTCGAAAATAAAGATTACTACAGATTTGGAATCAAAGGGATACCTAGATTTGACAATGGATGCGATGAAAGAATTTGGAATAGAGATAATCAATAATAATTATAAAGAGTTTATTATTAAAGGAAATCAAAAGTATAATAGTAGAGATTATAGGGTAGAAGGGGATTATTCTCAGGGTGCATTTTTCTTATGTGCTGATGCATTAGGTGCAGAAGTTGAAGTGTTAGATTTAAAGAAGGACTCACTTCAAGGAGATAAAGAAGTAGTGAGTATTTTAAAAAAAATGGGAGCAATATTTAACATTAATGAAAATGCTATAAGTGGTAAGGCAAGAAGATTAAATAATGTAATTATTGATGCTTCACAATGTCCAGATATTATACCTATATTATCTTTAGCAGCAGCTCTTGCTAAAGGAAAGACTCAAATAGTTAATGCTGGAAGGCTTAGAATAAAGGAATGTGATAGATTAAATGCTATTAAAGTAGAATTAAATAAGTTAGGTGCAAAAATAGAAGAGAGACCAGATGCACTTATTATAGAAGGTGTACCTGAGTTAAGCGGAAATGTAGAGGTTTGGAGTCATAAAGATCATAGAATAGCTATGATGCTTGCAATTGCAGGAGCAGTTTGTAAAGAACCTATAATATTAAAAGATTATGAGTGTGTATCAAAATCATATCCACACTTTTTTGAAGATTATAAAAAATTAGGAGGAAATTTTGATGAGTGGAATGTGGGGGAATAATTTAAAGGTATCAATTTTTGGAGAATCTCATGGAAATGCTATAGGAATTACTATAGATGGTCTTCCATCTGGAGTGGAAATTGATTTAGATAAAGTAAATGAAGAAATGGCAAGAAGAGCACCAGGAAAGAGCAAGCTTTCTACAGCTAGAAATGAAAAGGATGCTCCAGAAATTTTAAGTGGATTTTTTGAAGGAAGAACAACAGGAACTCCATTATGTGGAATGATTAGAAATGGTGATACTCGTTCTAAGGATTATGGAAAGCTTAAGGATTTAATGAGACCAGGTCATGCTGACTATACAGGAAATATCAGATATTCAGGCTTTAATGACTATAGAGGTGGTGGACACTTTTCGGGAAGAATAACAGCACCTATCGTTTTTGCTGGTGCTATATGTAAACAAGTTCTAGCTCAAATGGGAATAACTATTGGAGCTCATGTTAAAAAGATAAAGAACATAGAAGATGATTCGTTTGATTTTACTAATATAACTAAAGAGAAGTTAGAAGAGTTAAGAACAAAGGAATTGCCGTTATTAGACTCTTCAAAAGAGGAGAAAATGAGAAATACAATTATTGATGCAAAGAGTAATTGTAATTCTGTAGGTGGAGTTATAGAATGTGCTGTAATTGGAATAGAACCTGGTATTGGAAATCCGTTTTTTGATTCAGTAGAATCTATATTATCACACTTATTATTTTCAGTACCTGCTGTTAAGGGGGTAGAATTTGGTCTTGGATTTGGAATAACTGATTTATTTGGTTCAGAGGCAAATGATGATTTCTATTATGATGACGAAAAGGTAAAAACTAGAACTAATAACAATGGTGGTATTTTAGGTGGTATTACAAATGGTATGCCAATAGTTTTAAGAGTAGCTATTAAGCCTACTCCATCAATTAGCAGGGAACAGGATACTATAAATATAAAAACTAAGCAAGATGAAAAGCTAGTAATTCAAGGAAGACATGACCCTTGTATAGTACAGAGAGCAGTTCCTGTTATTGAAGCAGTTGTTGCTATTGGAATTCTTGATTTACTTAGGGGAAGAAATTAATTAAAAGCTGGTGATTAAATGGAATTTTACGGATTAGTTGGAGAAAAGCTATCTCATAGTTTATCTCCAGATATACATAAAAGAGTATTTGAACTTTTAGATATAGAAGGCGCATATAAGTTATTTGAAATACCTAATGATGATATTCAAAACCTTGGACAAGCACTTAAAACTTTGAGTATACAAGGGGTTAATGTAACAATACCTTATAAGCAGACTGTTATTGAGCAAATGGATTATATATCAAAAGAAGCTAAAGATATTGGAGCTATTAATACAATAAAGGTTAAGAACGGAAAGCTTGAAGGCTATAATACAGATTATTTTGGATTTGGGAAGCTTCTTGAGGTAAATGGTATTGAAGTAAAAGGAAGGGTTGCAGTAGTACTTGGGACAGGTGGAGCTTCTAAGGCAATCAATACTTATTTACTGGATAATGGAGTTAGCAAATTATATTTAGTAAGCAGAAATAAGGATGTTAATCTTGAGCTTGATTCTAGAATAAAGCTTATTGATTATAATGATTTACTTAATATTAAGGGTGATGTCTTAGTAAACACTACTCCAGTTGGAATGTATCCAAAGGTAGGTGTATCACCAGTTACAAAAGAAGTAATTAACAATTTTTCTAGCATTGTAGATATAATTTATAATCCTAAGGTAACAGAGATAATAAGAATAGGTCAAGAACTAGATAAAAAGGTATGTAGTGGATTATATATGCTTGTTGGGCAGGCAATTAAGTCACAAGAAATTTGGCAGGAAAAAGAAATAGATAAAGAAATCATAGATAAAATTTATTTAGAATTAGATAAAAAATTCGTGTAAAGGAAAGTATCAGTATGGATGAAATTAAAGATAAGGTAGTACTTATTGGAATGCCTGGTTGTGGTAAAACTACAATTGGAAAGGTATTAGCAAATGATTTAAATTATAATTTTTATGATATGGATGCATATATAGAAAAAATAGCGAATAAGACAATTAAGGAGCTTTTTGCAGAGGGTGAGGATGTTTTTAGAAGCTACGAAACTAGGGCTTGCATAGAATTATCTAAAAAAAAGAGAGTAATTATTTCATCTGGTGGTGGTGTAGTAAAAAAGCAAGAAAACATGGAAATTTTAAGTGAATCTTGCATTATCTTATTTATTGATAGACCTGTTGATGAAATAGCAAAGGATGTGGATGTAAACTCAAGACCACTTTTAAAGGATGGTAAAGATAAATTATATAAATTATATGATGAAAGATATGAGTTATATAAAAAGTATTCACATATTACTGTGAAAAATGAAGGATTTCTAAAAGAAGTTGTGGATAAAATGAGAATATGTTTAAAAAATAAGATAAGGGGATAGGCAAAATGAAGATAATGGTAGTTAATGGTCCTAACTTAAATATGCTAGGTGTTAGAGAAAAAGGAATTTATGGCACTAAAAATTATCAAGATGTGTGTGATTATATTGTTGAAGAAGGAAGTAAAAGAGGACATCAAGTAACTGTTTTACAAAGTAACAGTGAAGGTGGAATTATAGATTTTCTTCAAAAGGCATATTATGAAAAGTATGATGGAATTATTATAAATCCAGGCGCATATACACATTATAGTTATGCAATTCATGATGCTATAAAAGGTATTTCTGAAATACCAACTGTTGAAGTGCATTTATCAAACGTACATAGCAGAGAAGAGTTTAGAAAGAAATCTGTTACTGCTCCAGCTTGCATAGGACAATTATGTGGATTTGGGGAGTTTGGCTATATTTTAGCTATGCAGGCACTTGAAAACAGAAGTGCTAAATAAGGTAGGTGAAGGATTGTGAATATAGTTATTGTAGGTCTTGGAATTATTGGTGGTTCATTTGCAATGGCACTTAAGGAAGCTGGATATGAAGACATTTATGGAATAGATACTAATGAAGAAACACTAATAAAAGCAAAAGAAATGGGATTAATTAAAGAAGGTTCAGTTTCAGGAAAAGAGTTATTAAAAAATGCTGATTTAACAATAGTTTCTATTTATCCTAAGCTTGTTAAAGGTTTTATTGAGACTAATAAGGATAATTTTAAAAAAGGGTCAGTTATTACAGATGCAACAGGAATAAAGTGTATGTTCATTAAGGATATAGTGGCTATACTTCCTAAAGATGTTGACTTTGTATTTGGACATCCTATGGCTGGACGTGAAAAGAGAGGTATAGATTTTGCTAATAGTGGTGTATTTAAAGGTGCAAATTATATTATTACGCCTATAGAAAGCAATAAGGAAAAAAATATAAAATTGGTTGAGGATTTAGTATATAAGCTTGGATTTAGGACAGTAAATAGGATAACTCCAGAGTTTCATGACGAGATAATAGGGTATACTTCACAGCTTCCACATGCAATAGCTGTTGCGCTTATAAACAGTGATATAGAAGGAAGAAAAACAGAAAATTTCATTGGCGATAGTTATAGAGATTTAACACGTATTGCGAATATCAATGAGGAATTATGGAGTGAGCTTTTTATTGGAAATAAAGATAATTTATTAAAATTAATTGATAATTTTCAAGAGCAGTTACAGGCTTTAAAAAAGGCAATACAAGAAAATGATAAGGATTCCTTAAAGAAGATGTTCATAGAATCTACTAGAAGAAGAGAAAAATTGGGAGAAAAAATAAGAGAAAAAATAAGAGAAAAAAAGGTTGATTAAAATTTTATATGCCCCTGTCAATTAAGATATGGGGCATATAATTTTATAATAGTCCTCTTTTGTAATCATCAATAAGCTCATACATTGTTTTAGAAGTAGTATCTTCTAATGTATAACCAAGAAGAGTAACTACCTTTTCTAAATCCTGTTTAGAATTTGTTTCTATTTCAATATAAGGGAAGGGACAAAAATCAGTGTCATTTATATCTATCTCAATTAAGCAATTGAATAATTCATAGCTTTCTCTATATCGGCTTATTGATTCTCTAAGCTTAAGACCTAAAGTATTAAAGATATTTTCAGCAGCTTTTCTGTCACTTACAATGATTTCATTTTCATCCATAACTCTAAAGGTATCTTGAGATAAAAGCTTTTTAGTTGTCATATAAATTATTTGTTTATTGTTTATAAGGTCATCAACAGTTCTAATTCTTGCATACCCCTTAGCTGCTAAAAGGCGACCATCTTCAAAATCATAAATATTATTAATTTGATTTTCTTCCTTTACTTTTACAGCATTATTTTCTTGAAGTATTTTTTTTATCTTTGCAACATCAATTTTTACAATTCTAGTTTCTATTTCGTTCATAAGAGCCTCCTTATTATAAATATAGTAAATAAATATTACAATAACAAGTATATCATATAATATATTATTTATAATAAATTAATAGCTTAATAAAATCAAAAAAATAATGTATAATTAATAATGTAAAAAGGAAGGTGATATTTGTGCGAAAGCATTTTGGTAAGTCAAAAGTAGGTATATTAAGTAAAATTATTTTTATTATAGCATTGATAGTACTTATTTTTTCAGGATATAAGTTATTTATGATTTGGAGTGAATATAATGATAATTCAAAAGTATATGAAGAAGCTAGAGAGTATTCACCTAATTTAATTACTAAAGAAGATGGGAAATCCAAATTTGTTTTTGACCCAGTAGATTTTCAAAAATTATTTGATATAAATAATGATATAAAAGCTTGGATAAAGATACCTAATACCAATGTTGATTACCCAGTAGTTCAATGTGATGATAATCAGTATTATTTAAAACATAATTTTTATAAACAAGTAAATTCTGGTGGATGTATATTTATTGCTAGTGAGAATAAAAATCCACTTGAAGAAAAGAATACAATATTCCATGGACACCATATGAGAGATGGAAGTATGTTTGAGTCACTTACTAATTTTAAAATGGAGGACTTTTTTAAAGAGAATTCTAAAATATATGTAGCTACTAAGGATAATGTTTATGAATATGATATTTTTTCAGTTTATGTAATAACTGCCAATAAGGAGCCATATCAATATAGTTTTGCCTCAGATGAGAAATATATTTCATTTTTAAATGGATTAAGTTCAAAATCATTTTATAAGAGAGACGTTGGAGAATTCACTAAAGATGATAAGATAATTACATTATCAACTTGTACATATGAAGTTGATGATGGTAGACTTTTAATACATGCAAAATTAGTAAATAAAGAAGCACAATAATAAAGTGAAAGGAGAAGTTATTTGTAGTTTTATGGATGGAATGATGATAATTAACTTATTAGGAGGGCTAGGGCTCTTTTTATATGGTATGAAGTTAATGGGAGATGGACTTGAAGATGCAGCGGGAGAGAAGCTTAAGGGGATTTTAGAAAAGATTACACAAAATAGAGTAGTAGGAGCAATTGTAGGAGCAATTGTTACTTGTGTTATTCAAAGTTCTAGTGCGACGACAGTTATGGTTATTAGCTTTGTAAATGCAGGTCTTATGAACTTAATGCAAGCAGCTGGAGTTATCATGGGAGCAAATGTTGGTACAACAGTAACAGCTCAATTAGTAGCATTTAAGTTTGAAGGCTTTGCTCCACTTTGTATTGGCATAGGAGCAATAAGTTTAATCACTTTAAAAAGGAAGAGGAGTAAAGATGTTGCATCTATTATTTTAGGATTTGGTATATTATTTTTAGGTATGGAATTAATGTCTACAGCTATGAAGCCGTTAGCTCAATCTGATTTATTCAAGGATATCATAACTATAATTGGAGACAATATTTTTCTTGGATTAATTCTTGGAATTATTGCTACTGCTGTGATTCAAAGTTCTTCTGCTACTACAGGTATATTAATCGCTCTTGCTTCAACAGGTTCAATTGATATTAGAACTGCAATACCAATAATTCTAGGATGTAATATAGGTACATGTATAACAGCAGCCTTAGCTGCGATTAGTGGTAATAAAACAGCAAAGAAAACAGCATTAATACATGTTATGTTTAATTTGATTGGTGTAATTATCACATTACCTTTTATTGGAGTGTTAGCTAATGTCGTTTCTTCAATTGATTCAGATGTATCTAGAAATATTGCAAATGTACACACAATCTTTAATGTAGGAGTAACATTAATATTATTACCACTTACTCCTTATTTAATAAAGATTATCGATAAATTAGTTCCAGGTCAAGATGAAATTGAAAAGGATGGACCTATATATCTTGATAAAAAGCTGCTTGAAACACCTATAGTTGCTACAGGTCAAGTATTTAAAGAAACATTGAGAATGGGAGAGCTGGCAAAGAATAATTTAGAAGCATCTATGAAGGGATTTTTAGAGGATAATGCAGAATGTATAGAATTTGTATATAAAAATGAAAAAATAATAAACACATTAGAAAAAGAAATAACTAATTATTTGGTATTATTATCTGCACATGAACTTCCAGATGAGGATAGTAAGATATTGAGTGCTACATTCCATGTAATTAATGATATAGAAAGAATAGGAGACCATGCTAAGAATATTGTAGAACTTGCAACAAGTAAGATAGAACAGGAGTTATCTATTGGAAGTGAAGCAAAGGTAGAGATTACAGATATGTATAATAAGGCATTTGAGGCAGTCAATCTATCATTAGAATGTTATGCTAATAAGGATATAAGTGGAGCTATAAATGTTGAGGAAATTGAAAAGACAATAGATAATTATGCCAAGAAGCTAAGAGATAATAATATTGAACGTTTAAATAAAAAGGTTTGTTTGGCTAATATCAGTGCTATATATTTAGATATAATAAGTAATTTAGAAAGAATAGGAGACCATGCAACCAATATAGCTGAGGCTGTATATAAATAAAAAGAAAGGATTTTTATCTGAAATAGGATAAAAATCCTTTCTTTAAATTTAGGATTGAATAAAATTAATAAAGGCAAGCATAACTCCCGCAAACAAAATATAAATAAATACTGGTATTTTATATGAGACGCCACCTCTTCTTTCTATAGCATTAAGTAGTTTTTCTTCTGAAGTTCCTAAATGATTTTCTTTAATTTTAGAAATTTCCTTTACTGCATAATCAAAATATATATTGATACCAAATAATCCACATAGAAGGATAATAATAGCTATTAATGATATCGCAATAATTGGTGAAATGAACAATGTAACAAAGAAGATAGAAAAATAACCAGCAAATAATAGTAGCATTACTATATGAGCCTTTCTAAAACCAAACCAAAATAAATTGACTAGGGCCGCTGGCCAACACCATATTGGTTTATTGGGATTGGTAAAATATTTATCTAGAGCCTTTGTATAGAAAGATGTTTTGGATTTTGGACCAATAAATGTTTCTAATTCTTTACGTGATATAGGTTCCATTAGTTACCTCCATTTTATTAATAATAAAAAAGATACTTTAAAAAATTTAAAGTATCTTTTCTTTTAGTAGGTAATGAAATTATGCTTGGTTGATTGAACCGAATAATTCCATTTTTTCTTTAACTGTAGCTTTGATAGCTTCAAATCCTGGAGCAAGAAGTTTTCTTGGATCGAATCCTTTTCCTTGTTGGTCCTTACCATCTTCGATATATTTTCTTGTAGCTTCAGCAAAAGCTAATTGGCATTCAGTGTTAACGTTAATCTTAGAAACACCAAGTGAGATAGCTTTCTTAAACATATCTGAAGGGATTCCTGTACCACCATGAAGAACTAATGGCATATCTCCAACAGTTTCCTTAATCTTAGCTAAAGCATTGAAGTCTAATCCAGCCCAGTTTGCAGGGTATTTACCATGAATGTTTCCGATACCAGCTGCTAATATATCTACTCCAAGGTCTGCAATTAATTTACATTCTTTTGGATCAGCAACTTCACCAGCACCAATTACACCGTCTTCTTCTCCACCAATTGAACCAACTTCACATTCAACTGAGATTCCCTTAGCATTTGCATCCTTAATGATTTGCTTACTCTTTTCGATGTTTTCATCGATTGGGTAGTGAGAACCATCAAACATTACTGAAGAGAAACCAGCTTCGATACAAGCATAAGCTCCTTCATAACTACCGTGATCTAAGTGAAGAGCAACTGGAACAGTAATCTTTAAGTCTTGAATTAAACCATTAACCATTCCTACTACTGCGTGGTATCCACCCATATATTTTCCAGCACCTTCAGATACACCTAAAATAACTGGTGAGTTATTTTCTTGAGCAGTTAATAATATAGCTTTAGTCCATTCTAAGTTGTTGATGTTGAATTGACCAACAGCGTATTTTCCTTTCATAGCTTTATTTACCATGTCTTTAACTGATACTAACATAAATAAACCTCCAAATTTTTGTAATTTTATCTATAAGTAATTATACCTACTATTAATTATTATAACTTTAATTTAATAAAAAATAAACATTATTATTAAAATTATTATTTGTTTTTCATTAATTTTACCAAAATCGCCTTTTGAGCATGTAATCTGTTTTCTGTTTCGTCAAAAATTTCGGCAGAATGTTCTTCAAAAACTTCAGTAGATATTTCTTCGTCTTTATGAGCTGGTAGACAATGTAAAACTATAACATTTTCATTTGCATTTTTTAATAATTCTTTGTTAATTTGAAATCCTTCAAAAGCTTTCTTTCTTGCTTCAGCTTCTGCTTCATGTCCCATACTTGTCCATGCATCTGTTATAACTACATCCGCATTTTTAACAGCTAAAGCAGGATCATTATATACGTTAAAGGATACATTTTCTTTTGTAGCTAGTTCTTTACCTAAAGCAATATATTCATCCTTTGACATATATTCATTAGGACAAGCTAATGAAAAGTTCATACCTAGCTTAAGACAACCAACAATCAATGAGTGAGACATATTATTTCCGTCACCAACATATGCAATATTTAAACCATCTAGTATGTTTTTGTATTCTCTAATAGTCATTAAATCAGCAAGAACCTGACAAGGGTGTTCAAGGTCTGTTAAACCATTTATTATAGGAATAGAAGCATACTTAGCAAGTGTTTCAACTTCTTCTTGCGAATAGGTTCTAATCATTATTCCTTGAACAAATCTAGATAATGTTCTTGCAGTATCTTCAATTGGTTCACCACGACCTATTTGTAGGTCCTTACTGCTTAAAAATAAAGCATTTCCTCCTAATTGATACATACCAGTTTCAAAGGATACTCTCGTTCTAGTAGAGCTTTTTTCAAATATCATACCTAGAGTTTTGCCCTTTAAAAGTTCATGAGGTATATTGTGTTTTAATTCATATTTTAACTGATCTGCTAAGTTTAAGATTTCAGTAATCTCTTCCTTAGACATATCATTCATTCTTAATAAATCCTTATTCATATATATCCCCCTAAATTTATTATTTTAATAAGTCTATTAATACATTAATTCCTTTTTTTATATCATCTTCACTGATTACAAGAGGAGGTAAAAGTCTTATTACTTTAGGACCAGCAGTTAATACAAGAATACCATTTTCTTCAGCTTTCTTTCTAATATCAGCAGAATTTTCTTTTATTTCAATACCAAGCATTAAGCCCATTCCTCTGATTTCAACTACATTAGATAGATTTGCTTTATTAAGAAGGTCTTTTATTAATTGTCCTTTTTTGTTAATTTCATTATAAGAATTTTCGTTACATAGTTTATCTAAAACAACTAAAGCACCAGCACATGAAACTGGATTACCACCGAATGTAGAGCCATGGTCACCAGGATTAAATACATCCTTTAATTTTTCGTTACATAATACAGCTCCCATTGGAAGACCAGCTCCTAACCCTTTAGCACAGCTTACAATATCAGGTTTAATATCAAAGTTATTAAATCCAAATAGCTTACCAGTTCTTCCTATACCACATTGAACTTCATCGAATATAACTAAAATATCTTTTTCATTACAGATTTTAACTACTTCTTGAACAAATTCCTTATTAAGAGGATGAACTCCACCTTCACCTTGAATAGCTTCCATCATAATAGCACATACATCATCTGTTAAGGCTGATTTAAATGCCTCTATATTGTTAGCTTCTACATAATCAAATCCTTCAGGGAAAGGGAAGAAGTATTTATGGAATTTTTCTGGTTGACCAGTTGCCTTTAATGTAAGCATAGTTCTTCCATGGAAAGATTGCTTTAGCGTAAGCACCTTACCTCTGTTATTTCCGTACTTATCAGAGCTATATTTTCTTGCAAGCTTTATAGCACCTTCATTAGCTTCTGCACCAGAATTAGCAAAGAATACTTTACTCATACCAGCTAATTGTGTTAATTTATTGCTTAGAGTAACTGTAGCTGGATTTAAAAATAAATTAGAGCAGTGTTGAAGTGTAGTTACTTGTTTTGTAACAGCTTCTGTCCAATCTGGGTCATTGTAGCCAAGACAGTTAACTCCGATGCCACTTGTAAAATCTATATATTCCTTATTATTATCATCATAAAGGTAGCAACCATTTCCCTTTGTAATTACAGTAGTTGCACCATAAGTATTCATTAATGAATTTTCCATATTAAATACCTCCTAATAAATCATAGTGCCTAAACCTTCTAGGCCTTCTGGTGATAAAAGTTCAAGTAAGATTGAGTGAGGAACTCTACCATCAATAATATGTGCTCTTTCAACTCCCATACGAACTGATTCAACACAACAATCGATTTTTGGAATCATTCCACCTTTTATTACACCTTCAGCAATTAATTTTGGAACTTGGTGTAATCTTAATGAAGAGATAAGAGTAGTTTTATCTTCTGGATTTTTCATAACCCCAGGAACGTCAGTTAAAAGAATTAGCTTTTCTGCCTTTAATGATGCAGCAATTTTTGCAGCACAAGTATCTGCATTTATATTATAAAGACAATCATCATCTTCTCCTAAAGCAACGCTACCTATTACAGGGATATAGTCTGAATCTAATGCCATTTTAATTATATCAGTGTTAACATCAGTTACTTCACCAACATATCCAAGGTCTGCATCAGAATCAATCTTTTTAGCTTTTAAAAGGGAACCATCCATTCCACATAGACCAATAGCTTTACCACCAGCTTTTTCTATTAATGAAACTAAATCTTTATTTACTTTACCACCAAGAACCATTTGAACTACTTCAATTGCTTCTTTATCAGTATATCTAAGACCGTTTATAAATTTGCTTTCAACATTTAATCTTTTTAAAAGTGAAGAGATGTAAGGACCACCACCATGTACAACAACAGGTTTAAATCCAATACATTTCAAAAGAACAATATCATTTATAACATTTTTTTGAAATTCTTCACTTATCATTGCGTTTCCACCGTATTTAACAACGATAATTTTATCATTAAATTTTTGAATAAAAGGTAAAGATTGTACGAGTACCTCAGCACGATCGTTTATATTCATTTATTTTCGCCGTTGCCAAAACTCTATAAAACTTTATAAAGCTTGTTTAATTCCTTATTCAACGTGTCCTATTTTGTCTTGATAAACATAGACTACTTTAGTTTGATATAACACTCCAAAGGCGTAAATTCCCATACAACGCATGGTACATATTAGCAATATCTTGTAAGTGATTAAATTGCTAATTTATATCTTGAAAGATTAATACTTGCATTGTAATCTCTATTTATATTTAAACCACATGAACATTTATATATTCTATCTTTAAGTTTTAAATCTTTTTTAATAGAGCCACAACAACTACATAATTTTGATGACGGATAATATCTATCTGCTTCAACAAAGTCTATACCATAAAACTCACATTTATACTTCATTTTTAATTTAAAATCATATAAACATTGTTCTGCTATCGCTTTAGATAAATGCTTATTTTTCATCATTCCTTTTATATTCAAATCTTCCATAACTACTCTTGATGGTTTGATTTTCACTATCATTGTAGTTACTTGATGAATATAATTTAATCTTATATTAGATAATCTACGATGAATAAGTTTAATTTGCTTTTCAAGTTTTGCAATGTTCTTAGTTTTGACATACTCCTTTCCTATTTTATTTTTTTCATATTTCCTTGAACATTGTCTTTGTTTTCTTTTTAAAGATTTTTTTAATTTTTTAACTTCCTTAGATTTATTAATATTTTTGAAAGCCATTCCATTACTGCATACAGCTAAATCTTTAATACCAACATCAATACCCAAACTTTCATCAGTTAATTGAACTATGGGCATTTCTACCTCAATACCTACGGATAAATACCAATACTTATT
>JALENK010000038.1 GCA_022767515.1 Clostridium sp. | reverse complement strand
CGGATTCACAAGTTCCATTATTAACTTCATTCATAGCATCTACATTATTAACAATTGCTGTATCTAAATCAATAATTTTATTTGTTACATCTGATATATTATTAACCATACTTTTTGAAGTAGATATAATCTTTTTTAATAGATTATCTGCACTTTCTTTTTGAGAATTAATTTCATCTATTTTGTTTTCATTTAATCTAGCATTTACAAAGGATATTATTAAAGAAAAAATTATAACGACTATTGTAAGTAGTATTTGGAGTTTTATTGCTATAATTAATTCTGGAGTAGCTTCCTTTGAGAAAAATTTGAAAGTAGCATTGGCTATATTTATAATTGTTATTACTATACCATTAAAAAGAGTAAATTTTGAATCATTAAACAAAAAAGTTGAAATTATAAATGGAAAAGCATAGGCAAAAGCCACATCATTTTTTGATTCAAAAATTAGAAGAGTGTAAAACACTAAAAATCCTATACTACCAATATGTTTTATAATTGTAGATTTATTATTTTTAGAATACATTACCCAAGAAATAATTATTGTTGTCATTCCAAGTGCTGTTGCAATAATGGTAGCAATCATTGATGCGTTTGCTGTTATAGCTTCAATTAAGTATGAGACTGAAATAATTAGTATTAAAGTTGAGAGTGTTATGTTAAAAAACTTATTTGCAACAGCGCAAGGATCCCAATTTTTTATTCTAGTCTTTAAAGAATCTTTTTTTATCATATTTATATTCCTTCTTTCCTTATATCTTACATATTAATTTTAACATAAGTAAATTTATTAATTTTTAAATTTTTTATTAACATTTATTTTTATGAAAAGGTATAAATTTCTTGTTGAAATTTATAGTGAACGTGATATAATTAACTCATAACCTGAGATGTACGAGAACACTTATCATGTTCAACCTACATTAAGTTTACGGGATTTGCAACATATTCTATTAATATTGGGCTTCAGAAATTCACTTTTGTGGCAGGAGATAATAAAGATAGAGTGAGCAGAACCCACCTGTGAGAAGCAGGTTTTGAAATTATAAGTGAACGGCATTTTGGGCAAACATTGATAATTAAGGCACTTCTTAATGTAAGGAGTGCTTTTTGTTCTTGTAATAAATAATATAGGTTGGTGAAAAAACATGGCATACAGATATTCAGATGATGATTATTGTGATTTAACTCCAAATAAAATTTGTGATAACTGCGGTAGGTGTTTAGAAGAAGAGGGTATAGACACAAGAGCAATCAGGATTGAAGATATCGCAAAGGACGTAGAGGAAAATGAATTTTTAGAAGAAGAATTAAAGAAAGAGTTAGATGCACAAAGGGAAGAGAGAGCAGAGGAGAATCAAAAACTTCTTGAAGAATATAGAAGGCTATTAGCTGAAGAAGAGGAAAATTGCGAATATGAAGATGCCTTTGAGCATATAGAATATTTAGAACAAGATATATTTGATGATGAAACGTTAGAAGATATGACTGAAGAGATATATCCTGGTATGAGAATACTTAAGAGTGATAAGTAAATATAATTTTAAAGCATAAAAATCTTTTTCTACGGAATACTAAGAGTGAGTAAAAATAGAAAGAGGTGTTTTTATGAAACATAAAATGTTACTATCTATTATTTCTGGTTTGTGCATTTCAAATTCTCTATTTTTTTTAACTGGATGTGGATGTGGTAATAATAGAGTAAATAGTGCAACTGGCGGAAATAATTCTGTAGCTGAGGATATTAAAGATGGAGTTACAAATGTAGCTGAAGATACCAAGGATGCAGTAGAAAATGGTCTAAACAAATTATCAGATAAAATAACAGATACAACTATGGATTATGATAGCGCTAAATTTATAAATGACTTAAAATCTGAAGGTTATAACTTAAAGGAAACGGACCTAAGTGAAAATTATTTTTCTGTTGATGGTAAGAAATATACTATTAATAATGATGAGTATATATATGTTTATGAATATGATATAAATGCAGTAGATGCACTTAAAAATGATGTGGATTTAGTTAGCAGTGATGCAACTAAAATCAATGGAAAAACTGTAAATTGGAATAAGGCTGCACATATTTATAAAAAGGGAAGAATTGTTGTTATTTATGATGGTGAAGATTCCAATATTTTAGTTACTTTAAACAAAAATTTGGGTAATCCAATTTATGGATAAAAAATAGGGAATATTTTTCCCTATTTTTTCTTGTTTAAAGGATTAACCTTAACGGCTTGTCTTAACATTTCATTATCTGTATGAGTATAGATTTGGGTTGTTGCTACATTTTCGTGTCCTAAAATTTCTTTTAATAAAAGTATATCAACATCACCATATTTATACATCAATGTGGCTGATGTGTGTCTCAATTTATGAGTGGAGTAGCCAAGACCACTAAGACCAGATGCTTTAAGTCTTCTTTCAATGACTTCCTGGACGCTTCGTCTAGCAATTCGGTTACCTCTTTCTGAAAGAATTAATGCTTTTTCTTCTTCATTATTACTCTTTTTTAAAATTTCCTCTCGAATAGGCAGATAAGTATTTATCGCATCTAAACAGGCATCATTTAAGTAAACGGTCCTTTCTTTGTTACCTTTTCCTATTATTCTAATCATATCATCTTTGATGCTATCTACATCTATACTACATAATTCTGCAAGTCTTAATCCACAGTTTAAAAATATAGTGATGATAAGCTTGTCTCTTTCTGCATTGCGTCCTTGTATGGAATCTAGTAAACGGTTTGCTTCTTCAAGACTCATATATTTTGGTTTTCTTTTACCAATTTTAGGTGTATCTAATTCTGTAGTAAAATTATTTTCAATAACTTTAGCTTTATCGTGAAGATATTTAAAAAATGCTCTCATACTTGAAGTTTTTCTTGCAACAGTAGAATTGCCATTATCAAAGTATTTTTTGCAGAATATTAAAAATGAATACATATCTTCTAAGGTTATACTGTTTAAAAACGCATCATCAATATCATCAATCCTTATGTCTTTAAAATCTGTTCCTTTCTTTACAAGTCCACGTTTGACCTTTAGATATTTTAATAATATAATTATATCTAAAGTGTAGCTTTTGATAGTGTTTGATGAATTTCCTTTCATGGTTTCTCTGTAACGTTTGAATTCTATTAATCGTTTTGGACAATAGGATTCATCAAAAGTTTCTTCTTGAAAATCAAATA
>JALENK010000036.1 GCA_022767515.1 Clostridium sp. | reverse complement strand
CAGATATCAATGATTTACCTATTATCTATAATATATCTTGGTATGAGCAAAAAGCTGTAATTGTACTACTAAGCTTATTGTATCTTAACATAAAGGACATACATCTAGGGCCAACCCTACCTGCCTTCCTTTCACCTAATGTAACTAAGATATTAGTTGAAAATTATGGAATTAGTGGAATTAAATCAGTTGAAGAGGATATACTTATGTATTTTAACTAAAGCTCAATTCGTAATAAAAGTGATAAGTAAACCAAGCCTAGTCAAAAAATAGGAGGACGACCTCTAAGGTCATCCTCCTATTTCTATTAATGACTAGTTTAGTATAACTATAATATGATTAGGAGTAATATATTATAAAGTCTTCATATTATAATAACAATTCATATTATATAAACAATTATCATAATTTGATATTTTTAATTCCTCACCTTTATTTAATTCATTTATTATTTTTTTTATTTGTTTTATATCATTAATAATAGAAGCAGGATTGTCTGCTCTTCCAACTACCTTTAAAGACTTTATACCGATATTATTAAATACCTCTAAAGCACATAAGCCACATGCTTCCTTATGATATGCTTTAGTAAAAAGTTTATTATTGGAGTATATTTCTTTTACTATATTTGTATCATTTTTTATTTTTTCTGACATAATAATTTTTGACTTTCCATTATCAATACATGAACACATAGAACCATATTTCCTTCCATGAAAAGACATACAATTTGAATCAGAATATTTGCAACCATTTCTCATTAAAAATACCTCAAATTTAATATCAGGATATTTCTTTACCATATGAACTATATCCCTTAATTGAACGTCTCTTGGAATAATCATTCGTCTTATTCCTAGTTTATAATAAAATTGGATTATTGAACTATTATATAATCCTGCCATAGTACTTAAGATTATTGGTAAATTGAGTTTAATTAATTCCTTAATCATTCCAAGATCACTTACAATTATTCCGTCAATATTTTTAAATATATTTTTATTTCTAGTTATGTATTCAATTTGTTTTGTTGAATATACCCCACTATTTAATGTCATATATACTTTTTTACCTTGTTCTTTTACCTTTGATACTATAATATTAACATTATTAATATCAAAATTAGCTCTGCTACCAAATGATGACATCCTATTAATTTCTTCAAATATTCCAAATTTATTATTCCACTTTTCATCCCTTATTCCAAAATAAAATTCATCTGCTCCAGCATTTGAGAAGGGAACTATATCTTCATATCTTGAAAGAGGTACCATTATATTCATTAAAACCACCTCGGTGTGATAATTATTTTATTATTATTTATGTATTCTGAAAGATAACTACTATCAAGCAAATTAAATACACTTTTTCCAACCTTAATATATCCACTTTCAGAAGCTATTTTTACATCACTACATTGTAAAGAACATTCACAATCGGGTATAAACTTGTCTTCTATTTTTTTACTTATTGATGCAAACTCACATATATGGCATGCTGAAACTTGTCTATATGGATAGTGCAAATAAACTTCGATATCATCATCTATATCAGTATAATAATTTTTTGTAATAATATCATTTTCAATAGCTTTTATTTCGTATCCACTTGATAACAAAGCATCAATTAACCCCTTTGCTTTCCCTACATAATTTGAGTTATCATATTCACTGTATCTAAAATCTCTATAATCTTTGAAAAACAATCTTCCTAATCTCAATTCTTTAATTCCATAATATCTGTCTAAAGTTCCAAAGTCATTAACAACAATATTGGAAGCATTATTTATATATGTGTCTAGACAATCTTCATTTAAGAAATCTATGTCATGTTCAGAAAATGTAGGGATAACTATATCATAATTTTGTAATTCAATTTTTTTATTATAAAAACACTTTATTAAGTATTTAAAATAATTACCACAGGTGTAACTACCAATTTGTATACGATTCTGTTGTTTATTATTTTCTATCAAACTTGATAATTCATTAATTGGTCTATCACATAAATTTATTATACTAATATTTTTTATCATAATGTTAACCTCTGTTATCTTTTGATTTTTGCATTATATCCTTAATTTTATATATTAGGCATCCACCTGAACATTTCATTGTTTTATATTTGTAACAACTATCACATTTTTCATTATAATTAGTATTTATTGCATACGCATCGATAGTTCTTATATAATAATTTCTTAAATCCATAATTGAAGCAAAATCTTTAATGCTAACTTTTGTATATTCAGATAAACCAAAACATCTAACTGCTGTGTAATCTGGAAGAATATCTATAACTGGAGTACAATTTGTTTGTCTGTTTTTTAATATTGAAAATGGATTATCTATCCCCCATGCATCAAATTCTGATAATTCTTCAGCTGTAACCAGGCAAGCCGGAAAAATATTACAATCTAAGAAAGGAATTGTACCAAGTTTTTTTAGTTCTCTAAAAAATTCAAATATTTTAGGCTTTATTTTTTGAAAATACTCTAATGGTTCATAATTATAATTTTCAGTGTTTGGCACACTTATAGATACTCTAAGCCTATCATTTGGAAATTCTTTCAATAAATCTAATATGTAACTATAATTGTAATCTAATTTATAATAATTAGCACCAAAAACTATTCTTTCTTTAATTGATTGGAATGAAACCTTTAAAGATTCATGAAAATCATTATATAAATCTTTTTTATTAGCTATATCATTACAATTAATTAATATATGAAATTTTTTATCACTCAAATCATCTATATATTCTTTTAACCTAATTCCATTAGTATATATAGTTACCCCTTCTACTCTAGAATCGTTTTTTAAAATTTTTAATAACTCTTTAAAATTATGATGACAAGTAGGCTCTCCTCCTATTAATCCTATTTCTTTAACAGTTCCATCACCTAAAATAAAGTCCATTATTTCTTTAAATCTGTCTATTGATATATCGCTTTTTTTTGCTTCTTCATCATTAACAAACTCATTTGCAAAACAATACTCACAATTGAGATTGCAACGTTTTGTTATCATTATATTTGCCATTTTCTTTGCTTTATCCTTTCATTTATTTCTGGACACCCAAGTATCCAATCAAATAATTCAAAAATAAAAAAATTATATATTTCCTTATTTGTTTTATTTTTTATTTCCTCTAATAATTCTTCTAATCTCTTAACAGTACTATTTATAACAAAATCATATTTTTCGTTTTCTATTTTACTAATTATAATATTTTTCTGTAAGCTTATTTTATCTTCAAAATAATCACATAAATCATCAATTAGTGCAAATAATTCACCAATACTAAAAAATATATCATCATCATACTTATTCCCTATTAAAGCAATCTTAAGTGATATTACTGAAAATAAAATAGATTTATTTTGAATCATACATTTTTCATTATCTAAAGAACATTTTGATACTACATAAAGCTCAGATTCTATCGCTCTTTTTATAAGCTCGATAATTCCAATATAATAATTTTCATCAATCTCCTTAATTTGTTTTAATCCTTCTCCTACTTTTTCAAATAATAAATCTATAGCATTATTTTCTTTTGCTTTGTTAAAATTAATCAAATAATCATTACAGTAATTAATATCTATTTTATTTTTAGCTTCTCTTTTTTGGTATTCTAATCCATTATCAATTAAAGCATCTAAGAGACAGCCTAATACAATGAAATATATGGCTGTCTCTATAAAATACTTATTTGTCTTTTCTAGATATAACTTACTAATTAGATAAAACTTCTTGCTATTTATTAGAAAAACATTATTAAATCTAATATTATAATCATTTTTTATTTTCCTAATAATTCTTTCATCAAAATAATATTTTTTCAAATATGTCTCTAAATTCACTCTAGATTTTATATAATTAGATTTATCTATCATAATCTGTGTCTTTTCTCAATCATTATATAATTCATCAAAATACTGTTCTTTAGTAAAACTTTTACCATCCACTGCTACTACCACTATAATAACTACTATAATAGCTACGACCATAATATGTATATGACCTATAACTAGTATTATTACTAACTACTGTTTTCTTTTGTGCCTCAGCTATTTTTGCATTTAATTTTTCATATGCAACTTGAGCTTCTGTATGACCAGCATCAATTGCTTTTTCATAGTAGCTTAATGCCTTCTTATTATCTGAAGCAACTCCATTCCCGTTTTCATACATTATTCCTAACATATAATATCCCTCAGCAGATGTTGTTTTTTCAAAGTATGATATAGCCTCTTTATAGTTTTCACATCTATAATAAAGCTTTCCTATTCTATCCAATATAATATTATCACTTTTTGTTTTATTAACTAATATTAAATATAGATTTAATGCTTTTTTATCATAATTATCATTTTCTTCATCTTCAAAACCAAGTTCATAATTAATATCTCCAAGAAGTCTTATAGCATCCATATTATATTGAGAAGCTGCTATATTTAAATAACGTATGCAATCATCTATATTATTCTTCTCTGGTTGTACTTCGTTATCTATATATGTTAAAGTATAGTGTATGCAATCATCTATAGTATTATTATCTGTATTATTAATATATTTATCATACATTTTTTTCCCAACTAAATATGCAGCTTTAGCAACGCCAACATCACCAAGTTTCTTTAATTTATTAAAGTCTATTTTAAATGAATCTACCAATAATTCTCCTGCCTTTAAATATCCCTCTTCTAAAGCAGTGTTTAATTCACTTTTGGCTTTATCATTATCCTTTATTTGATAATAATATTTTCCAAGTAAATAATGTTCATAAGCAGATAAAGGCTCATTTAATTCATTAATTAAATCTGCAACTTTTTGTAAATCTAAAGAATCTTCTTCATATAAATTTATTTTTTTTCTAATAAAAAAGCTACTTTTAATCTTTGTTTCATTAAATGCTTCTAAATCCTTAACATCATTTGTTTCACCAAAACTATCATTGCATATAACTTTTGAAATTACTTTATTCTTAGAAACTAAATCATATAAATCTGCATAATAACGTACTTTTTCTCTATTACTAGAATTATTAAATACCTTAGTATATTCTGCATATTTGATAAGTAAATCTAATAAAATAATCTCCATTGAAGGAATATGATTATTTATTAATTGCCTATTTTCCTTAACATTAAATTTAAGCTGAATTTCATCAATTTTTGCTAGTAGTTCAGTACATACTTCCATATATGAATTATTAATTTTGTTTATTTCATCTATTCCTTCTGAATACTGTCCTTGCAATTGTTTTACACATTCATATGACAAGTCATCTTTAAAAAGCAAGTTATCATTAATATTATCTAGTGATGGTGTTAATACACTAATTCTAGTTGATAAATACCATGATATTTCATACAAAATATTTTCTAATCTATTACAAAAACATAAATTATTTTTAGATGTGATAGTATCATCATTCTCACATAATTTAGTCGCTTCTATAAAGCTACTTGTAAATTCTACAGATATTCCTTTTCCCTTACAAAATTCCATAATGGTATTTTTATTTTCCTTAGTACATTTCCCAAATACTATTATTTTTGATAAGTTATCATATTCAGATAAATCTTCTGTATTTATGTTTTTTGCAGATATCAACAAAATATCAATTAAACTAGTAATAGCACTGTAATATTTTTGATTTGTATCTACTTCACCTGGTATTACTACATAACTTTGTCCTTGTTTTACTTTATCCGTAAAAAATGAAAATCCATATAAAATGGATGCTAAATCAAATTTTTCTTCTTTTGAATAACTAACAAGATTAAGATAATCCATATTAGTTAATTTAATTATTTTTTCACCTATATTAAGTCCAATTACTTCATTTTCAATTTGTCCATTAAAAATAAATGAAGGAATTTTGTCTGATACGGCACTTTTATTTTTAGAATTACCTATCCTATTTAAAAAGGTTTTCCAAAAAGATTTATCTACATATTCATCACCAAAGATAGTTTCCATATAAGTTTTGAATATATTTTTATAAACATCCTCTGAAGGTTTATGAATTCCTATAACTGTTGTCTTGATTAATCCTGGGAAAGATAAATATATATTTATTTCCTTACATATTGACTTAATTTCATTTATGAGTTGATATTTCTTTTCATATTGTACACTTTCAATTGAAGGTATTAATTTTTCCTCAACAATTAATTGAAATTCATTAAATATTTTATATGTATCATTTTCTCCTGTTAATGATGTTTCATCCATTATTTTTGATAATATTACAAATACTTCATCTGAAGTCACTTCTTTATTCAATTATTTCACCACCTTAATATCATTGACTAAATTAATTAATTGTATAAAATCTTTTTTTAATATTTGTATATATTTTTTTATTTTTTTTACTTCAAACTTACATTTTGAATATTCATTTGTTATAGATTTTATATGTTCAATATTATCAGTATTTATTAATATTTTTTCATAAGTAGCAATCTTATTATTTAAATTCTCAATTTGCTTATTTAATTGCTTATTTAATTGTTTGTCTATACTTTTCAAATCATTTACTATATCATCTTGATTAATTTTTTTATCATTTATCATAGCTAAATACTTTTCAAGAACACCATCACCTATTATTGTTACTTTATCCATAGAATCATACGCAATTACATCAAAAATTTCTTTATTAACACCATTTAGTGTTCTTTTTGCTTCAGCTATTTTCTTTTGTAAGTTTTCTTTAGATTCCAATGCTGCCTTTGTAAATACAACTAATATTGGTGTAGAAATATTTAAAGAGGACATAAATTCAATATCTCTTTGAGTCACAACTCCTTGTACTGAATCTACAAGCCATATTAAATAATCAACTGACTTTAACTGTTCACGTGCAATTTCAGCATCAGAAACATTTTCATCTTTTGAAGAATCTGATTTACTATATCCTGGTGTATCTAAAATTGCAATATTAGGATATGTAAAATTAGGTGTATATACAACTAAATTTTTTAATAATCTTGAAAAACCTATGTTATATCTTTCGTAAAATTTATGTGTAAGTGCTAGTACAGCCTCATCATCTAATTCAATACTGTTATCACAATTACATATTGCTAAGTTACTTTTATTTTTTGCATTTACTATATATGTAGCTATTGATGTGGTTGGCCTTTGACCTTCTGGTAATTCTGCATTTGAAATTGAATTAATAAAGCATGACTTCCCTGCACTAAATTTACCACCAATTCCAAGTACCTTTTTTCCTTGAAGTAACTGAATTTTCTTCTGTTCTTTTATTTTATCATCAGCTTTTACTAGCATCTTGTATAATTCCAACTCATTAGTAAGCTTTAATTCTGCAATTATAGGAAATATACTTTTGCTTATAATTTCATCAAAGCTATCAAATTCTGCAATTTTTTTATGTCTATCAAGCATACTTTTAATTAATTCTATACCCTTCTTAGGATCATCAAGGTAGCTATTTTTATCTTCTTCAATATTTAAATCTTCAATCGATTCATTTTCAAATAAAGCCATTATCTCACCTCCATAGATAATATTTTATTCTTAGCTTCATCTAATTCTTTTGTAAAGTGTTCAAATTTTTCTAAACTAGCTTGTTTATCTTTTATTAATGTTTCTAATTTTTTCATATTTTCATCTAATTGTTTTACAATATCATCAACAAACATTGCCCCTTGGGTAATTAAATCATTATCAATTTCTATACCTTTTTTTCTTATTTCATCAATTATTTCTCTTGATATTTCTGCAAGCACTTTATCCTGAGCATCCTTTAATATTGGTATATCTTCATTTAATACACTACCATTAGAAACAACACCACTTAATTTATTATCAAGCATTTCATCATATTTTTTTAAATTTAAGTCAATAGAAGGTAGTGTTATTCTTCCTAAAGTATTTTCAAGAGGAATAATAATCTTATTTTCATCAAATGTTTTATCAGCCTTTTCAAATGCCCCCATAACTACAGTTTTAATATTATTTTTTAATTCTTCAATCTTTAATAGATTTTTAAAATTACTATTTACCACAGATAAACATCTATAATAATATTCTCTTATATTTTGACGGGCATCACTTACATATGCACTATTTGTATGAATTGTTTCATTCCAATGTTCTGTCTTTTTCCAGAACCAATGTCCTGAAGTGGAAGTGTGGTGTTCTGTTTTTGACTCCTTAATAACTTCAATATCTAAATGATTTCCCATTTCAATGCCAATTTCTACAACCATTTCTTCAATTATTCTTCTTGAAGAAATAGCTGATTGTTCAAAAAGATTTTTTACAACAACACGAACAGAATCAAGCCTTTCCTTCAATACTTCTAATTTTTCTGATAGTTCTTCGCAATCATGTTTCTTTAAATCATTTTTATTTTGCTTAACTTGAATGATTATATCTTCTAGAATTCCTAAAAACTTTCCTACCTGACTCTTTATTATATCTTTTATACGTTCAGAAATAATCTCATCTTTTTCACTTTTAGTTTGTTCAAAAACTTCCTTTCTAACATCATCTATGTTTGATAGTCCTTTTAAGGTTTCTATGTCTGGTTTAAAATCAACATATTTTTTAGTCATATTATTAATCAATAAATTCTCATAATCATTTAGTGACTCTCCATTTTCCATCTTTAACGCAGCTGAATATGCTAATGAAGAAATACAGTTAGGAGGTAATGATTTTTTTATTTGAGTTAGAATTTTTTCATTATATGTATTAATACTACACTCATTAATATTATCTCTTGCTTGATCTTCACAATTTTTCTTTGTTCCAAGATAAGCCTCTTTAAAGGATGCCCTTTTAGAAGGATATTGTAATATAGCAGAATCCATTTTACTTCCAATTAATACTGCTTTATTAATACCCTCATTAGGTAATGAAGAAATGATAAATGACATATCATCATCACCTAAAAATTGTCCACAATATCCAAGTAAAAATACTGCATCACATTCAATTAAAAACTTTTCAGTAGTTCGACCTCTTGATAAAATTGGATCGTTAAGTCCCGGAGTATCTATAACTTCAATTCCTTCAAGTAATTTGTTCTTTAATTGAATTTCTGTATATTTTACTATAGCTGTATATTTTCCTTCTGCACCTACATATTGATTTAATAACTTTAAATATTCTGTTTCATCTTCTCCATTTGACTTAATTAATTCTTCTTTACCAAGGTAATTATCTACATCAATATTATTTTTTTTAGCAAGGTCCATTACTTCTTTGCAGGCTCTAAATTCTTGTGGAATTTGTTCCCTACTTTGCTTTTCAAATTCCTCAATAGTCTTTTCTTTAGCTAAGAAACTATTTAATTTATTTGCACTTGATTTATAGTCTTGAAGATATTTTTCATATAATTCATTTAACTTATCATTATATCTTTGTGCCATCTTTCGTATACCATTCCAGTCATCACTGCTATAATATACAATTCTTGCTTTAGGCTCTTCACTATAACTAATTCTTGTTAATGCAGCAGTCATTGGTGTTGGAGCTTTGGGTAGAATATCTTTTCCATTAAATAATAGAGCATTTAAAAAAGATGATTTTCCTGCCTTTACTTCTCCTACAATTCCAAGTCTAAGTTTTCTACCTTCTTCAGTAATCTCTTCTAGCTTTGAAATTACTTCTTTAGCAGATAATTGAAATTCTAATATAGAATCCTCATTTATTAATTCTTTTCCCGGCTCAATTG
>JALENK010000091.1 GCA_022767515.1 Clostridium sp. | reverse complement strand
TAGCATCCTTAACTATACCCATTCATTAAAAATGCTTTAACCCTTAAATTTTTATATACCGTTTACACAAGTATAATTATAGATGCATTAATGTTATTTTACTAGTAGTTTTAGTCATTATTTACAAAACGTTAACAAATCATAATTAACTAAAAGTTTCTTCCATTCCATCCCCAATTATCAACTTCTGTATAAGTAATATACACAGATTTACTAGGTATAGAAAGTTTTTCTTCGTATATCTTGCATATTTCTGCTGTCATTTTTTCATAGGCTTCTGGAGATGCTTTTCCAAAAAGACTTACATTTACATATGCACCCTTTTCAAGCTTACTTCCTCCCATATATAAATCATAGCTATCTTCGAAGCCAATCATTAAAAAGTTTTCTGGTTTATTGATAAGCGCTATTGCTTTTCCTAACGCATTTTTAATTTCTTCTTTCTTTTCCTCTGATAATTTAACTGTAATTTTTGAATTTATAAATGGCATAAAAATTCCTCCTGCTATTTTATATTAAGCTTAAATATTTCTATTGCATTTTTGTACATTAAATCTTCATAAGCTTCTTTTCCTATAATATCCTCTAATTGATTAAAATATGCCTGATATACATTTATATCACCTTGTGGATTATTATGGTATGTATCTAATCCATCGATAGGATTATCACTACCAAACATCATTTTTTTACTACCCCACTTCTTTATTGCAGCTATAGTACTCTCCATAGGAACCCAGGCTGTATCTCCATATAGATTAGGAAGTGTTCCAAGAAGTTCTATAGCTTCCTTATTATCTGTTCCAAGTCCCATATGACCCATAATAAATTTCACTTCTGGATTTTGTTTTGCTGCATTCCAAACATGTATTGGTTCTGCTTCCTCGCATCCACCAGTATGCAATAGAACTGGCAAGTCAAACTTCTTTGCTATTTCTATATAAGGTTTCATCCTTTCATCATCCACTGCTACTTTTGAATGATATGGGTGCATCTTCATACCAACAATAATATCTCTATTATCCTTTATTAATTTAATAAGCTCATCTGAAACTTGTTCAAAATATGGTCTAACCCAAGGTAAAATAGCTATCTTTTTAGGATTTTGTCTTGCAAATTTAATTGCCTTTTTTAATGATGTAACTTGATCAATCTGTTTTTCTTTAGGAAGTTCCTTTTGCTCAAAATCTAACTCTGCTGATTCAATATTAGAGACTAAAGAAAAATCAATATTATACTTTTCCATAGAGTCTAATACCATCTCTTCTGGCATAGAAAATTTCAATACTTTACCAATATGTACATGAGTATCTATTATCATAACTTAATTTCTACTACTTAATATATAGTAGTTCCTCCTTTCTTTTTAATTATTATTCAAATATAATCATCCTAAATATATTATATCACATTTCATCTTATCTTATTATCTTAAAAAATCATATAAAGTATTATATTTATATACTAAAAGTCTATACTTTATTTTATCAAATAATATATAATAGTAAAAAATATTATCAAAAAGGAGCTATTAATATGAATTGGAACATTATAACCGACTCAAGCTGTAATTTACACAATTTAAACGTAGAAACGAAAAACATAACTTTTTCAAAAATTCCTTTTATATTGACAATTGATAATACTGACTATTTAGATAATAGTGATTTAAAAGTAGAGCCTTTTTTAAAAACAATCAAAAATTCAAGTAATATTTGTAAAACATCATGTCCTCCACCTGGAGCATGGTACGAAGAATTTGAAAAAGGTGATAATATTTTAGCTATAACTATATCTAGTCAGCTATCTGGTAGCTACAACAGTGCACTAACTGCTCAAAAGATGTTACTTGAGCATTATCCTAACAAAAACATATGCGTTATTGATTCTAAAGGAGCAGGAAGCAAATTAGATTTAATGGTAACTAAAATCACTAAATTAATACAAAATAACTATTCTTTTCATGAAGTTGTTTGTGAAGCTAAAAAGTATTCTGATAGCTTATATACATTATTTACACTATCATCCTTTGATAATTTAATAAAAAATGGACGAATGAGTAAATTCACTGGTTTTCTGGCTGGAAAGCTAGGTATAATGGGAATTGGTATAGGTTCTAAGGAGGGTAAAATAAATATTATTCATAAAACTAGAGGCATGAACAAATGCTTATCACTTCTAATTGATACCTTAAAAGAAAAGAAATTTACTGGAAACGAAATTATTATAAGTCATTGCTTTAATCAATCTATGGCTGATAAATTATCCGAATTAATAAAAT
>JALENK010000089.1 GCA_022767515.1 Clostridium sp. | reverse complement strand
TTCCCAATAGCTTTAGCAAACTGCCCTATTGAATAATATTTCAATAAAATCGCCTCCTAAAACTATTATAATAAAAATTAGAATATAATTCTATGTTTTTATAAAGTTTTCTAATATTTTATTAACTGCTAATCACCCTCTCTACTATTTTTTATTATAAAATCATTAATATAATTATACAATTTTATCTATAAAATACAAATATATTTTTATAGACTGACTAAAGTCATTGAAACTATCAGTTACCATTGTTATACTATTTTCAAAAGAACTAATTAAATATGTACAATAATTATTACAAATAATATTAGCTTAGGAAAATATAAAAAGAAAATCAAGGAGAACTAAAAAAAAATGAAACAACTATTACGCATTGCTTTTATCCTATTTCCCTGTCTATTGTTTGCAGGTTGCTCATCATCTGAGACAGAAAATAAATCAGTTATTACCCAAAATACCTATGAACAGATTACACAAGATGAAGCAAAATCAATTATGGATGGTGATAAGCCCTATACTCTACTTGATGTTCGTACCAAAGAAGAATTTGATTCTGAGCATATCAAAGGAGCCATATTAATTCCTGATTACGAAATAAATACAAAAGCCGAAGACATACTCACAGACAAGAATGCACTTATACTTGTATATTGTAGAACTGGTCGAAGAAGCAAAAATGCTGCTAACAATCTTGCCAAACTTGGATACACAAACGTGAAAGAGTTCGGTGGAATCAATGATTGGAAATATGGAACGGTAACAGAATAAATTAGAAATAAAAATCGAGGAGTACGTTGTGGTGGACGCATCTTAGGAAAATGCTCACAAAACTAATTATTCCTAAAAGCTCAAAGGGACATTTCTAAATCGCAATATCCCTTAACTTTTTTATATCTATAATATTGATTAAAATTCATCCTCACCTTTTAAACAAAACTTTCAAAATTAATAATAAAACAAGAAGCCATATTACAACAATTGGAATGGCATAATACCATTTCTTTGGCTTTCCACCCTGCCACATTCCTTCGGCTTCTTTTCTATATTTTTCTATCATATCTTTTGGAATAAATTTCAATGTCATTACTACTAACATAGGAAGTATTATTACATCATCCAAGTATCCTAAAACAGGAATAAAATCCGGAATTAAGTCAATGGGTGAAAGAGCATATGCCACCGCTATGCCTGCAAATATTTTTGCTAGTATTGGTGTTTCCTTATCCTTTAACGCTAAGAACAATGCTGGAATATCCGTCTTTAACTTGTTTGCTCTTGCCTTTAAATCCATAAATATCCCTCTAATTGTATCTAAAAACTACTTCCTATGCTTAATTATCTCATATCCACCAAGTATTAGGCAACCAACTGCATAGCACAATACATCTTTAATATCGAATACTGAACCAATTAGAACTCTAAAAAATCCATTATCTCCAATTCCCAATAAATCAACAATATTAAATAATTGTAGCACTTCCACTAGTGTAGCAAAAATAAACACAAATAACGGAAGAAACACACATCTCTCTGGTATAAAAATTCTAACAAATGTATATATGACTATAACAACTAGTACATCACCTACGTAAGGTCTTATAAAGGCATCATGGACAAATAATGCAATTAACACCTCGATTATGAGAAGAATAAATGTAGCAATCCCATAAGCTATTCTTTTATTCATCTCTCCACCGCCTTATAACTATACTAATAATTATTTTCTTTTAATCTATTGGATATATCATCATCAATTACTTTTCTTCGATATTTTATAACCCATACTAAGTGATATAATAACCTAAATACTGAATGGTTATTAGTATCTAAATTCATTATTATTCTTCGGATTATATTACTATTGTTAAGTGTTGTCAAGTTCTATCCATCTCACACATCTAGGTTAAACTTTTATTATTATCAGTAGCTATTATAACCTTTCTTAATTCTCTATCATAATAGTATACTTGATTAGATAATCTTTCATTAAGTGAAACTTCTTGAAGATTCACCTCTCTAACTAGTTTTGCTAAATCAGCAGCATTTCCAAACTTTGAAGAAACTGCTATTACCTCATGAATACTGCTTGGCATAATATATAAATCACTATTTATATTATTTGCAAGATTATAAAGTTTATCTTCATAAAACATTGAAATAGCACCATTTATGCCTAGAGGATTGCTTATTATCCACATGATTTTTTCAGTTTGTCTATCGCTAACAAACTCTTCTATCATTTCATCAAGTGCATTATTATTATCTAAAATATATCTTATAGCATCATTCATTGAACGGATAGTCGGCGTAAATATTTTTTCAGTATTAACTACTGCCCTCTCATACAAATCCTGTTCTAAATATCCAAGTTTATCTAATATACTATTATTAATAATAAAACTTTTTATTCCATCTTCTTCTATACTTATAACAAAGCGATAGATTATTGCTAAGTCTAGATATTTTCTATGTGGTATATTTTTTAATAGTTCTTTATTTTGCTCAAAATTTATAAATTGAAATACAATTTTTTCATCTGAATTATTAAAGTCAATTTCACAATTATTAGCTTCATTAAACCCTTTAATCATCTTATCTACTGCAGATTTTATTACCACGTCAAAATCCTTAACTGCATTGTAATGCTCAAACATATCACTTAGATAAATAGTTGGGGTAGCTTTTAAATTTTTCCTTTCATCTAAAAGATATATGCTGTCAACTGTACCATTAATTTTGGGAATTTTCTTTATTTCAAGCCTCATATCTCTATATTTTTCTGGTAAAAACTCGTTAAATCTTCTTTCTACTACCTTTTTAAAAAATTTGTAATCCATAAAATGTCCTTTCATAACTTCCTAATACATATTCTATTATCTCCAGAAAAATAAGTTTTATTCACAATTATTTAGTTTTCTTATATTTTTTTGTAAGCTCATAACTTTTTACTATCATTCTTTTTATATCAACATCAGGAACTGTTCCATCTAATATGATTGAATTCCAGTGTTCTTTGTTTAAATGAAAGGCTGGTACAACTGATTTGTATACCTTTCTGAAAAAATCTCTTTCATCTAAACTGCACTTAACATTAACCCATATATAGCCATTTCTTTCAAAAATCCATGCAAATATTTTTTTATTTTCTTTATGACGAATAACTGTCCAATTTTTATCAGAAAAAGGATAATCCTCATAAACATCCTCTAATCCCTTACAAAAATCAATTACCACTTTCCTACTTTTCATAATTACCACTTCCTATTACAATAAAAAATTTTTATATCCATGTAACCTATGTTACTTACATTAAAGTAATTATATTATATTCTAATTTTGCAAACAAAATAAACTAGTTAAGGAGATAAAAATTATGGATAATCAAATGTATTGTAGGCAGTGTCAGGAAACTGCTAATAATAAAGCTTGTACAATAGCTGGAGTATGTGGCAAAAATGCTGCTCTTGCAAATCTGCAAGACTTATTAATATATGTAACAAAGGGGCTATCGGAGGTTACTACTCTTCTTAGAAAAGAAGGAAATACTATATCAACGGAAATAAATCACCTTGTAACTTTAAATCTATTTATGACTATAACAAATGCTAATTTTGCTCAAGATGTATTTATTTCTAAAATAGAAGAAACTATAAGAATAAAGGATAATTTATTAACTTCTTTGAAAAATAAGGATAACTTAAGTGATGCTACAAAATGGACAGTTTGTGAGGAAAATGTAGTTGATTTATTAAAAGAAAAATCAAGTTCTAAAGAGGTTTCTATGCTTTCTGTTCAAGATGAAGATATACGTTCTTTAAAAGAATTAATTACCTTTGGATTAAAAGGACTTTCTGCATACTTAAAACATGCAAATGCCTTAGGATATGAAAGTGAAGAAATTGATATATTTATTCAGGAAACATTAATGAAACTTATGGATGATAGCTTGACTTTAAATGATTTATTAGCCCTATCTTTAGAAACTGGAAAATTTGGTGTGGATGGCATGAGTCTGCTTGATAAGGCAAACACTTCTACTTATGGAAATCCAGAGCTAACAAAGGTTAATATAGGTGTTAGAAAAAATCCTGGAATATTAGTATCAGGACATGATTTAAGGGATTTAGAACAATTATTAATTCAAACAGAGGGGACTGGCATAGATGTATATACTCACTCTGAAATGCTTCCTGCACACTACTATCCAGAATTGAAAAAATATCCTCATTTGGTAGGTAACTATGGAAATGCTTGGTGGAAGCAAAAGGAAGAATTTGAAAGCTTCAATGGTCCTATATTAATGACTACTAACTGTATAGTTCCACCAAAGGATTCATATAAATCAAGAATGTTTACAACTGGTTCTGCTGGTTATAATGATTGTACACATATTGAAGCTGACTCCAAAAACGAAAAGGATTTTTCAGAAATTATAGAGCTTGCTAAAAAGTGTAAGGCTCCAGATGAAATTGAAAATGGTAGCATTATTGGAGGATTTGCACACGAGCAATTATCTGTACTTGCAGACACTATAGTTGAGGCAATTAAAAGCGGTGCAATAAAAAAATTCGTAGTAATGGCTGGATGTGATGGTCGCTCTGCCTCTAGAAGCTATTATTCTGATTTTGCAAAGGCTCTTCCTTCTGACACCGTAATTTTAACTGGAGGATGTGCTAAATATAAGTATAACAAACTAAATTTAGGAGACATTAATGGCATCCCTAGAGTTTTAGATGCTGGTCAATGTAACGATTCTTATTCATTAGTTCTAATTGCGTTAAAATTAAAGGAAGCATTAAACCTTTCAGATATCAATGATTTACCTATTATCTATAATATATCTTGGTATGAGCAAAAAGCTGTAATTGTACTACTAAGCTTATTGTATCTTAACATAAAGGACATACATCTAGGACCAACTCTACCTGCCTTCCTTTCACCTAATGTAACTAAGATATTAGTTGAAAATTATGGAATTAGTGGAATTAAATCAGTTGAAGAGGATATACTTATGTATTTTAACTAAAATAGAATTAGGCAGGCTAAATGTACTACGACATTTAGCTTGCCATTTTCTGTCTTCCCTATCTATATCATTGCTTTTATTAAAATAAGACCAAATTATGAATTGATCATTGTTTTTAATTTCTTATTTTTTTCGCAGCCTCTACCATATTACAAAGACTTGCTTCTGTTTCGGGTATGCCTCTTGTTTTCAATCCACAATCTGGATTTACCCATAATTTTTCCCTTTCAATTTTAGTAAGCATAATATTTAGTGAATTAACTATCTCTTCAACAGATGGAACTCTTGGAGAATGGATGTCATAAACTCCTGGTCCAACCTCTGTTTCAAAATTATTTTCTCTTAAGGAATCTAATATCTGCAAATCAGAACGGGATGCCTCAAATGTAATCACATCTGCATCCATATCATCAATTGCTGGAATAATATCTGTAAACTCACTATAACACATATGTGTATGAATCTGAGTTTCAGCCTTAACCTTGCTATGTGTAAGACGAAAAGCAGGAATTGCAAAATCAAGATACTCTGTATACCAATCAGATTTACGAAGTGGTAATTTTTCTCTAAGTGCAGCTTCATCAATCTGTATCACCTTAATACCGTTTGCCTCCAAATCCATAACCTCATCCCTAATCGCTAGTGCAATCTGAGATATAGATTCCTTTATTGAAATATCCTCTCTTGGAAATGACCAGTTTAATATAGTAACAGGTCCAGTAAGCATCCCTTTAACAATTTTCTTTGTCAATGACTGTGCATAAACAGACCATTCAACTGTAATTGGATTCTTGCGATATACATCTCCCCAAATAATTGGTGGCTTTACACAACGAGTTCCATAAGACTGCACCCAAGCCTTCTCAGTAAATAAGAATCCACCTAAAGCCTCACCAAAATATTCTACCATATCATTTCTTTCATATTCTCCATGCACAAGTACATCTAAACCTATTTCTTCCTGCCATTTAATACATTCTGAAATTTTTCTTCTATTAAAATCTACATATTCCTGTTTTGAAATCTCTCCTTTGCGATAAAGAGAACGTTTCTCTTTTACATCCTTTGTCTGAGGAAAAGAACCTATTGTAGTAGTTGGAAATTCAGGAAGTTCTAGTACCTCCTTTTGTAGTTTCTGACGCTCACTTCTTTTAGGCAGTCTTATATAATCACCTTCTGTCACCTTTGAAAGTCTCTGCTTCACCTTATCATTTTCACAATCTCTGCTATCCTTTGCAAATAATTTCTGATTGTCCTTATATACAGCTTCTGATTCATAATCCTTTAAATCTGCAAGCTTACTAAGTTCCTGTAGCTCCACTAGCTTTTCTTCTGCAAAAGCAAAATGTGATAAATATTTCTGTGAAAGCTTATTCTCATGCTTTAATGTATAAGGAACATGAAGTAAAGAACATGATGTTGACAGTACTACCTGTATATTTTTTTCTTTAAGTGCGATTATTGTTTTTAATGTTTTTTCATAATTATTTTTCCAGATATTCTTGCCATTTACTAATCCAGCAAATAATATCTTATTATCTGAAAATCCATATTTTTCAATAAGATTTATTGTTTGTTTTCCTTCTATAAAATCAAGTCCAATACCATCAAAAGGCATCTTAATCAAGTCCTCATAAATATCTCTCACATCTCCAAAATAAGTCTGTAATAAAATATGACAATGTTCTTTACTAGACAAAACAGAATCATATATTTTGTGAAATAGTTCAATATCATTATTTTCCATATCTTGTACAAGTGCCGGCTCATCAAATTGTATCCATTCAACCTGATTTTCCTCACATCTTTTAATCAAATCCTGATATGCTTTTATAATATCATCTACATAATCCTCTATATTTTTCTTGCCAGTACATCTGCATAATTTTAGCATTGTATATGCACCAATTATGACCGGCTTTGTTTCAATTCCAAGTGCTTTTGCTTCTTTATATTCATCCCAAAGCTTATTATTAGAAAGCTTTATAACCATATCATCCTCAAGTTCTGGAACAATGTAATGATAGTTAGTATTAAACCATTTTTTCATAGCTAATGCTTTAACATCACCAAAATTCCCCTGATAACCTCTTGCCATTGCAAAATAAGTATCTAATTCAGATAAATTTAATTCCTTATAACGTTTTGGGATAATCCCGAATAATGTTGCAGTGTCCAAAACCATATCATAGAAAGAAAAATCATTGCTGGAAATATAATTAATACCTACCTTGGTTTGTGTATTCCAATGTGTTTTTCTTAAATTTTGTGCTATTTGTAATAATTCTCCTGATTTAATTTCTTTTCTAAAATATTTCTCAGAAGCAAACTTTAATTCTCTTAATGTACCTACTCTAGGAAATCCAATAACTGATGTCTTCATAATATCCTCCAATTCATAATAAAATAATTTTCATTGTTTATTATAAATTGAACTATTTTTCTTGAAAAATACATAAAAATAATAGTTATCCATAGTTTTAAACTATGGATAACTATTTCAAATATTTTTCTAGTGCTTCTAGATAAGTTAAACCTAATCTGCTAAGCATCCCTTTTCTATGAGTAATATAGCCAATCCGCATATCACTCTCATCCTCTAATGGAATAGCTATTATATCTTTTCCGTTTAACTTCTCATCAATCACTCCACTACATACTGTATATCCATTTAAGCCTATCAATAGATTAAATAATGTTGCTCTATCCCTAACCCGTATATTTCTCTTACGCTCTGATGTTGAAAAAATTTCTTCTGAAAAATAAAAGGAATTATGCTCTCCTTGTTCAAAGGATAAGTATGGATAATTCTCTAATTCCTTATTTGTAATCACACCTTTTCCTGCAAGAGGATGTTTTCTACTAATAAACACATGTGGTTTAGCAATAAACAGCTCATGAAATTTCAAATCATGTGATTTCAAAATCTTAACTATAACTGTCTCATTGAAACTATTCAAAAACAGTATCCCGAGTTCACTTCTCATTCTTGCTACATCTTCTATAATCTCATAGGTCTGTGTTTCTCTTAAACTAAAATCATATTCCTCTTGACCATATTTCTTAATCAAATCCACAAATGCATTTACTGCAAAAGAATAATGCTGTGTTGATACACAAAACTGCTTCTTACCACCACTGTTTCCTTTGTATCTATCTTCAAGAATTGAGGCTTGCTCTAGTACTTGTCTTGCATATCCTAAAAAATCTTCGCCCTCTTTGGAAAGACTAATACCTTTATTGGTTCTATTAAAAATAACAATATTCATTTCTTTCTCTAATTCATGAATGGCATTTGTTAAGCTTGGTTGAGAAATATATAGCTTATTTGCTGCTTCTGTAATAGTTCCACTTTCTGCTACTGTTATAACATATCTTAATTGTTGAAGTGTCAAACTCTCACCTGCTCTCTAATATTAATCTATCTTTTCATTTTTCTAATAATATTTTTTACTTCCTTATCAACCCTTAATGACTCACAGATTTTCTGCAAAGCTTTATTATATGTAAAATCATCTAACCTATTATTGTGTAAATACTTCATTGTTTCATCAGGAAACTTAACAAAGCAGATAGAAACTGCCCACGCTACTGCCATTTTTACATAATAATCATCATTATTTATCCTATCAAATGCAAAAAATAAATCTTCTAGATATTTTTCCTCAATATAGTAGTTTAAGTACATAACTAAAGCCACTCTTATATCATAAGGCTTATTAGAATTTATGTAGTCCTTTAAAAATTCCCATACTCTTTCCCTATTTTTTTTGACAATTTTTAATTCACAGCAAAAGCTATCACATAAGGACCAGTTACTTATCTTTGGAATAAATATTTTAGCTTGCTCTAGCACAACCTCAATGTCTTCTTTTAAATTGCCAATTATAAGTCCTTTTAGCATAACCTCTTCAAAATAATCCTCTTTACCCTCCTTTAAATACTCTAAAGCATAACCACTTTTAACTATTTCCTTTGATAGTTTTCTAATATTTCCTATTCTTACTCCTATCAAATTATTGCAATTTGGAATAAGCGATGCTGAAAATTTCTGATATTTTTCTTCAGCTAAATCAAATAGTTTTTGTCTCACTGTATCCATAAAATTCTCCCTTATGCTATGATAACCACTTGCTGATTAGTTCTTCATTATATTTATATAAATCAAAATCCTTTAATTCTGTATTTCTCCAATTATATGTAGTATTATTTTCTGAAAAATCAATAGCACCCTTAACTAAAGCTTTATCTTCTTCAAATTCACTAAAATCAGATTCATACTTTATTTCATCACTTGAAGATTTAACCTTTACTGTATAGACCTCATCCTTATAAACTACAGCATAAATTGTATCGTTATAGTCTCCCTGTCTACATTTCATACAATCCGTTATATAGGCTATAACTGTTACAAAAATCAAATTATCCTTATCCTTGACTCCATAAGCTAAATGAAGGTTATTTTTTAAATAATTATTCGTCCCTTTTAAATATGATACAAGTATTTTCAAGGTATTTTCATCTATTAAAGTATACTTAAATTCCATAATATGTAGCTCCTTTAAATTATGCACCATTTTCCTCTTTTCAATACATCATATCCAGCATTTTTTATATCTTCCTCCTTTGTTTCATAATGACTAAAATCATTATAATGAAGGGGAATAATTTTGCTCGGTTTTAATTTATCCTTAAACTTGTTTAGCATATCTAT
>JALENK010000085.1 GCA_022767515.1 Clostridium sp. | reverse complement strand
AAAAACATAATATTTTTTACCATTTTCATCTAAAATAAGTTTTTGTTTTATTTGAAAGACATCTTCTAATACTTTAGAATCAAAAATATTTTCAGGAGTATCAAAGCCTGCTATAGTACCTTTATTCATAACAAGTATTTTATCTGCAGTATGCATGGCTGAGTTTAAGTCATGAAGAATAGTTATTACAGTTTTTCCTTCAGCTTTCATTTTCTTCATCATAGATAAAAGGTCAATCTGATAGCGTATATCTAAAAAGGTCATAGGCTCATCCATTAAAAATATCTCTGATTGACTCGCATATGCCATAGCAAGGTAAACCTTCTGACGTTCACCTCCAGATAATTCTTCCATATTTCTTTCTTTCAAGTGTATTACGTTTGCTTGTTCCATAGCTAAGTTACACAAGTCGTAATCTTCTTTTCTATATTTTCTTGGATAGCCAAGATGAGGAAATCTGCCATGTAGCACTATTCTCTTTACAGTGATTGAAGGTAGTGGTCTTTGTTGTGGTAGATAGGAGATTATTTTGGAACGGTCAGAGTTACTATATTCAGCTAAAAGTTTGTCTTTTAATAAAATTTGTCCTTTATTTATTTTGCATAATCCACTTATAGCCTTAAGAAGAGTACTCTTTCCACTTCCATTAGGTCCAATTATTGTTGTAATTTCTCCTTTTTTAAAATGTACATTTATATCTGAAATAATATTAGTTTTATTATATCCTGCACTTAAATTCTTTAATTCTATCATCTTATACCTCTTTTTTTCTGTAATAGTAGAAATATGAAAAATGGTGCACCAATGAATGATAATACTATTCCGACTGGTATTTCAGAAGGTATGGCAATAACTCTTGATATTAAATCACAAAGCACCATAAAAAGTGCACCAAGAAGTGCTGATGTAGGAATCAGATATGGAATTTGGTCTCCTACAAGAAGCCTAGCTAGATGTGGCACAATAATTCCAATAAATCCAATCAATCCAGCAAAGCTTACTGATGCTCCTGCAAGAATTGAGGCTAACATTAAAAATAGGAAGCGATAAAATCTCACAGGTAAACCTAAAGTTTTTGCAGTCTGTTCTCCAAGTGAAAGTATTTCTAGTTCATTTGAAAAGAACATAAGAATAATAGTAGCTATGAGAATTACAATAGTAGCTACCTTAAGTATGGGAATCTGTATTCCAGTAAGTCCTCCAATTTTGAACATATAGCTAGATAGTACAGCTTCATCACTTAACGTATGGATAAAGTCAGTACAAGCATTAAAGAAGCTATTTATAGCTACTCCTGCAAGTACTAAAGTTAGTTTTGAGGAACCTGTCTTTTCGCCTAAAAAATAAATAAAAAGCATTGTTATAAAAGCACCTAGAAAAGCAAAAATAGGCAAAAATGATAGAGCTTTAGGAATAATTAAGGAGAATAATGCAACTGCAAGCCCAGCTCCAGCATTAACACCTATGATATTAGGTCCTGCTAATGGATTGTTTAGGATTGTCTGTATAACAACTCCTGCTACGGACAATCCAACTCCTGCTACCATTGCTCCAATAACTCTAGGAAATCTTACATAGTAAAGAATTCTTCCTGTTTTAGTTATCTCATCAGAAGTGAAAATATTATATATTTCATTAGGCTCTATAAAAATGCTTCCACACATAATTCCAAGAAAAAGTCCGACTACTAATAATATTGCTAGTAGTATTATGATAAGCTTTGACTTATTTTTGTGGATATAAGATGTCTGCCAGAATTTCATAACTTTTTCCCCATTTCTCATTAGGTTTATTATGGAAAAGTTCTTTATCTAATATATGATAATGTTTTTCTTTTACAGCCTTAAGATTGTTCCAAGCTGGATTTGAAGTGAACATATTAGATAATGAAGCCATAGCAGCTTCGTCAGATTCGCCCATAGTTGTAACAAATATATAGTCTGGATCTGCATTAATAATTGCTTCCATACTAAGTTCACCAAAGGCATTTTTGTCATCAGCTACATTGATGCAACCAAGATCCTTAAGCATAGCTCCAGTCATAGAGTCACTTCCCTTTGCAGTTACACCCTTAGAATAAGCTCTAAGTAAAAGAACTGAAGGTTTTTCAGCTGTAGCTTTTTTCTTTTGATTATCTATCTGAGATTTTACCTGTTCAACATTTTTTTCGTATAAGTCTTTTCTTCCAGTAATATCAGTGAAGATTTTCATCATTCTTTCATAATCTTCAAAATACTCTATATTAAAATAAGCTGTAGGAATTTTAGCATCATTAAGTTGGTCTTTAAGCTTAACCTGAGTGCTTATAGTACCTGATAAAATAACTAGGTCTATATCACTATTTAGTATTTTTTCTATTGAAGGAGTTTTTAATGAACCCATATTTTCTATGCCTTCAGGAAGATTAAGTTTATCAGATTTTATTGCATCCTCAGTAGTAAGAGAGATTGTTCCACCAGCTAAAATATATGCATTTGCAAGACTTTCTGATGCTACAGCTACATGCTTTGGTGATTTGACAGTAATTTCGTTCCCTAAATCATCTGTAAATGTAATGCTGCTATTTTGTGTTTCAATTGCTGATGAATTGTCATTATTAGAATTTTCTGCTGCATTATTACAACTAATAAAATTAAATGCCATAATTCCTGTAAGTATAATACCAATAATTCTCTTGATTTTCATATATATTATAGTTCCTTTCTATAAGAATATTTGCATTTATTCATTTTAACACTTATATAATAATTTGTAAGCATTTTATACTATATTTTATAAAAAAACGTGTATAATATTAATAGTAAATATTTTAGTATAAAAATAAAGGAGGATTTATAGTGTTAAATCGCGATTATATAACAGAATTCATTCCAGACCTTGAAGAATTCAGAGAAAAAACTATGCAATTTCATAATAAAGAAATATCAGTAAAAGATTATAAAGGCTTTTCTGGCGGATATGGTAGCTATGCTCAAAGAGGAGGAGATAAGCATATGCTTCGTCTTCGTATGGCAGGTGGACGCATAACTAAAAAAAGAATGAAATGTATAAAGGATATATGTAATAATTACAATTTTGATTTACTAAAGTTAACTACATGTCAGTCAATACAGCTTCATAACTTAGAAGCTGAAGAATTATGCAAAATAATAGAAGAGGCTTGGAGAGGGGATATGATAAGTCGAGGTGGTGGTGGAGATTTTCCTCGTAATGTTATGGCCACTACTCTTTCAGGAATCATTGAAAATGATACTTTTGATGTGCTTCCTTATGCTGAAGCAGCTGCTTCATATTTAATGCATTACATAAAAGAAGTTAAATTTCCACGTAAATTAAAAGTAGCTTTTTCAGCCTCACCTGATAATGAAACACATGCTACATATCGTGACCTTGGGTTTGTAGCTAGAGATAATAATACTTTTGATGTTTATTGTGCTGGAGGACTTGGAAATAATCCCAAACTAGGTGTTAAGGTAGCTGAAAAGGTAAATCCCCAAAATATATTATATTATATTGAAGCTATGGTAAGAACTTTTGTAGCTAATGGTAACTATGAAAACAGAGCTAAATCTAGAACTCGTTATCTTCAAGAAACACTTGGAGTAGAAGGATTAAAAGAAGAATTCAATAAAAATCTTCAATCGGCTTTAAATGAATTAAAATTAGAATTTTCAGTTGAACCACAAAAGATAGATAAGATGGGTCAAGGAACTATCGAAGAAAATAAGCGTGTTATAGCTCAAAAACAGTCAAGACTTTATTCAGTATTCTATCAACCAGTAGGGGGTGTTATGACTCCTAAAAAAATGGTAGAATTAATATCTGTTATCGAAGATATGGAAGATGTTGAAATGCGCATAACTCCAAATGAAGCCATGTATATTGTAAACTGTACAGCAGATGAAGTTAAAAAAGTATTAGAGGCAACTTCTGATTCTGCATTAACTTTATTTGATACATCAGTAGCCTGCATAGGAGCATCTATTTGCCAAGTAGGACTTCGTGATTCACAGGATATGCTTCATAGATGTTTAGAAGAAGTTAGAAAAGAAAATTTTAAAGATGGAGTTCTTCCACAAGTTCATTTTTCAGGATGTCCATCTTCGTGTGCTGCACATCAGACTGCAGCTATTGGATTTCGTGGGGCAGTGAAGCCTAGTTCGGATGGACCTAAGCCAGCTTTTGCAATATTTTTAGGAGGATGTTCTCTAGAAGGAAAAGAAGTGATTGCACCTACTGGAAAGCCTATAATTTGTGAAGATATTCCAAAATTCCTTGTAGAATTAGGACAAATGATAACAAAAGAAGATTCTACTTATGAAGTTTGGATTAAAAACCATTTAGATGATATGAATTCTCTTATTGAAAAATATACTGCTTAATAATAATTAATTTTTAAAGAAGGACTAAATTCGATTGGGTTTAGTCCTTTTATTTGTAATTTTAGAATTTCTTATTAAGATATATGTTATAATATATATT
>JALENK010000075.1 GCA_022767515.1 Clostridium sp. | reverse complement strand
CTAGACAAAATATCCAAAAACAAGTCTTAAAGGTACAGAAACTTCATCATAGAATAGAAAATATTCGCACTGATTATATCAATAAATGTGTAAATGAGATAGTGAAAACCAAACCGTCCTATATAACCATTGAAGATTTGAATGTAAAAGGAATGATGAAGAATAAGCATCTGTCTAAAGCAGTTGTTTCACAGAAATTCCATGAATTCAGAACAAAACTTGAAGCAAAATGCAAAGAGTTAGGAATTGAATTACGAATTGTAGACAGATGGTATCCGTCAAGTAAATTATGTCATGAATGTGGCTATATTAAGAAAGACTTAAAAATTTCTGATAGAGAATATATTTGTGAATGCGGATATCATGCTGATAGAGATTATAATGCAAGTCTTAATTTGAGAGATGCAATATCCTATAAAATAGCATAAACAAGCTTTTATAGGTATGTACCGATGGCTTAGTCGGGAATTTACGACTGTGGACTGTATAGGAACTTGTGAGTAGCGTATTACTTGTAATCGTAAAAGCATACAGGATGAAACAGTAAGAAAAGTTTGTGAAAACTTTCAATATCTCGATATGGGTATATTTGTCCATATTTTGAGTGGCAGGTAGTAGTTTATGAAAAAAATAATTAGTAGTTTATTAATTTGTTTTATGAGCATATTATTCCTTCCAATGAGAGAGTGTGTTTTTGCAGAAGCAAAAGGAAGTATGGATAATATTGAAGCTAAATCAGCCTTGTTAATTGAACCAATGTCAGGTAAGATACTATATGAAAAAAATATTGATGAAAAGTTTGCACCTGCATCAGTTACAAAGATTATGACTATGCTTATAACTATGGAAGCCATAGATAGTGGAAAGATAAACTTAAGTGATAAAGTAACTTGTAGTGAAAATGCAAAGAATATGGGCGGAAGCACTATGCTTCTTGATACAGGAGAAGTTAGGACAGTGGAAGAACTATTAAAAGGAATAGCGATTGCCTCTGGAAATGATGCGGCTCTTGCTATGGCTGAATATTTAGGCGGTACTGAAGCTGATTTTGTTGCTATGATGAATCAGAGGGCAAAAGAGCTTGGAATGACTAATACCACATTTAAAAATTGTAATGGTCTTCCATGTGAAGGACATTTATCGACTGCTAGAGATATTGCAACGATGTCACTTGAGTTATTGAAGCATAAAAAGATATTAGAATATTCAAGTATTTATATGGAGACTATTTCTGAAGGAAGAAAAACGCCAATTGAGCTTGTAAATCATAATAAGCTTGTACGTTTTTTTGATGGTTGTGATGGAATTAAAACTGGATATACTAGCGAAGCAAAGTATTGTATTTCTGCTACTGCACAGAGAAATGGTGTAAGGATGCTTGCAGTAATAATGGGGGCACCAAGCTATAAAGTTAGAAATAGGGATGCAGGTATATTAATGAATTTTGGTTTTTCAAAATATGAAAGCAAGAAGCTTATATCTAAGGATGAAGAGATTGAAGAGGTTGCAATGGGAGAAAATACTGATAGGATTTTCATTGCAAAGGCAAAGGAAGATTTAAATGTAATAATTCCAAAGGGAAATAAGGCTGAACTTACTAAAAATATAGTTATTGAAAGCTTAAAGGAAGAATATAAGCAGAATGAAATTGTAGGAAAGTGTGAGGTATATCTTGATAAAGAAAAAGTTGGTGAAGTAGAGGTTTATTCTGATAGGGATATAGAGAAAGGCGGAATAATTGAAAATATCAAACATAAAATCAAGAATTTATTTGATTAGTCTAAATAGAGAAGAAAAGCGAGAGTTTTTCTTCTTTTTTATTGTTTAAGTAAGTTAAAATTGTTATTATATAATAGCGAGGTGAATTTATATGGAATTACCTAAAATTAAAATAGGCGATTTTGAAGGACCTTTTGATTTGCTACTACATCTTATTAAAAAGAATAAGATGGACATATATAATGTTGAAATATATAAGATTACTAATCAATATTTGACTTACTTAGATACTATGAAGCAGATGGATTTAGAGATAACTTCAGAGTTTATAGTAGTTGCAGCAACTTTAATTGAGATAAAGTCTAAGAATCTTCTTCCAAAGCATAAAAAGGAAGATGAAGAAGATGAAGAGGATATTGAAAGAAAACTGTTGGAAAAACTTATATTATATAAGAAAATTAAAGAATCTACAGCATTTTTCAAGGAGAGGTATATAAAATCAGGAGAGATTTATACTAAAAAACCTGAAATAATAGAAGAGATAAAGACAGTTGAATCTAATGAAGACATATTAAAAAATATTTCACTTTTAGAGTTATATAAAATATACAACAATCTTCTTGAAACATATATGAGTAAGCAGAATAAGGCAAATGTTATTCAAAAGAAGATTTATGTTGATAAATATAAGATTGAAGATAAAATGGATTATTTAGCTGTAAGGTTATATAGTGATAAGGTAACTGAATTTTCAGAGCTTATTAGTGAATGTGAGTGCAAGATAGAATGTGTAGTAACATTTTTAGCACTTCTTGAAATGATAAAGCTAAAAAAAGTTACTGTTTATCAGGCAGATAATTTTGGAGAAATTTTAATTGAAAGAAGGGATGAAGCTGATGGGGAAGTTTAATGAAAATCAATTTGAATTTGAACAGACAGCTAGAAGAGGTGTTCATAAGGCTATAATTGAAGCAATGCTTTTTGTAAGCGGCGAACCGTTGGCTTTAAGAGATATTGCAATAAATTTAGAGGTGACTCCTAAATACGTTGAAAAACTGCTTGGAGAAATGATGATGAGCTATGAAGTAGAAGAAAGGGGAATAAAGCTTATTTGTATTGATAGTTCATATCAGCTTGTAACTAAATCAGAATATTCGGATTATATTCAAAAGCTCCTAAAGAAAAATAAAAGACAATCTTTATCACAAGCATCTCTTGAAAGTCTTGCAATAGTTGCATATAAACAACCTATAACAAGAGTGGATATAGATGAAATAAGGGGAGTTAAGTCAGATAGTGCAATACAAAGATTGATTGAAAAGGGTCTTATTAAGGAGGTTGGAAGGCTTGAAGTGCCGGGAAGACCGATACAATATGGTACTACAGAAGATTTTTTAAGACAGTTTGGATTACAAGACTTAAAAGAATTACCTTCACTTGATATATTTGCTATAGATGAACAAGAAGAAATACTTCTAGAAGAGGATGAGGAAGATGATGAATAACGCCTAAATATTTAGGCGTTATTTTTTAACTTTCATCACAATGACATTCACAAGAACAGCTATCATCATCATAAGAATTACTGTTTGACTTATTAAAAAAGTCTTTGATTATATCCATAAGCTGAGGAATGGTATCTATAATTTTGTCATAGGTACTGTTTTCTTCAACTGGGATATAACGAATGCTACCATTTCTTACATATAAAAAACCAACTGGTTTTACAGACATACCTGCACCAGAACCACCTCCAAATGGATATGAAGTTAGAGGTTTTTCATTTAGGTTATCAGCAAACTCAGTACCACCAGAGGCAAAACCTAAGGTAACCTTGGAGATAGGAAGGATTATTCCTCCATCATTAGTTGTTATAGCATCTCCAATAACAGTATTTACATCTACCATACTTTTTAAACTTTCCATTGTATTTTTCATAAGATTATCGATTGGATGTTCATTAATCATATTTAACCACCTTTTTAAAATTTTTATAGAAAATAAATAATATATATATAATCTGCCCTATAGTAGAAAAAACTATACATTTTATATTTAAATTAATAAATTCTTCTTCATTAAATTTAGGAATTACATCTATTTTGCACTTTTTAATAGAAGCTATAGAGTTAATAAATATATAAGATAGATTAATAATAAAATGCATGCCTCCATAAATAATAGAAGTGAACATTGGATTTTTTAAATCATAATAAATACTTCCACTAAGATGCGCAATAGGTTTAAACTTATTACTTCTAAGAAGTTTAATGACATTTTTAAAATTGATTTTCTTATGCTTTTTATTTTTTTTTCTAAGTAATGTATGGTTATATAGTTTTATGGAATATTTTTTATTATTAATGCTAATACTAAACTTGAGTGGCAAGGGTGTAAAAATAATTAATAATAAAAATATAATAAAAAATTTCATATGCACCTCCAAAGCCTAATTAAAAGTATATCCCATAAAAATATTTTTATGCATTTAAGCTATTTGAAAATAGGAAATACTTAATAATAAGAAAGGAAATAATTATTGTAAAACGAGTAATAGTTTTTCAGTAACGGTGGTAATAAATGAGGAAATTTTTCAAAAAAATTAGCATTGTATTATTCTTATTATGTTGTTTTAATGTGGTTGCAGTAGCTGATGAAAGAAAAGATGATACTTTAAAAGTAGATGCAAGATGTGCAATTGCACTTGATGGAAAAACAGGGGAGGTTTTATTTGAACAAAATGCCTATGAGATTGTACCTATGGCAAGTACCACTAAAATACTAACAAGCATTATTGGGATAAATTCAGGTGAGCTTGATAAAAAGTTTATTATAAGTAAGAATGCTGTTAGTATAAGGGGTTCTAAGGTAGGATACAATGTAGGAGAGGAGATTACTTTAAAAGAACTTCTTTTTGGACTTATGTTTCGCTCAGGAAATGATGCTGCAATTGCTATAGCAGAAGGGCTTGGAGGAAGTGTAGAAAATTTTTCAGTAATAATGAACCAATTTGCACGAAATTTTGGGATTCTTAATTCGAATTTTGAAACACCACATGGACTAGATTCAAATGAACATTATTCAACAGCATATGATTTGGCAATATTAACTAAAATAGGGATGAAGTATAATTTATTTAGAGAAATAGTAGGAAGTAAAGAGATAAGCAGAGATAAGTATAATTTTACAAGAGACTATCATAATATAAACAAAATTTTATGGAAAATTCCAAATGCTAATGGAGTAAAAACTGGTTATACTGGTCTTGCAGGAAAATGTTTAGTTTCTTCAGTAAAGTATAAGGATTCGGATATAATAATTGTTGTTTTAAATTGTTATAATAGATGGGAGGAAACTGAGAAAATATTTAATTTTGTTAAGGAAGAGGTAGCATTTCAAAAGAAAAATGAAAAGGATTTTGTATGATATGATATAATAAAATATATGAATAATTAGGGATGTGAGCATAATGGATAAGAGTGAAATATTAAAGAGGGTTGACCATACAATACTGACTCAAACGTGTACATGGGGTGAAGTAAAGGAAATTTGTGATGATGCGATAAGGTATAATACAGCATCTATATGTATTCCTCCATCTTTTGTTAAAAGAGCAAAAGAATATGTGCAGGATAAAATGAAGGTGTGTACTGTAATTGGATTTCCTAATGGATATGTAGCTTCTGATGTAAAGATATATGAAACAACAATTGCAATCAAAGATGGTGCAGATGAAATTGATATGGTAATTAATCTTGGGAATGTAAAGTCTGGTAAGTTTAAGGAGATTTTAGAGGAAATAAAGCATATTAAAAGTATATGTGGAAGTAGAATTTTAAAAGTGATTGTTGAAACCTGTTATTTAACTGAAGCAGAAAAAATAGAGATGTGCAGGGTAGTTACAGAAGCAGGAGCTGACTATATTAAAACATCTACTGGTTTTGGAAGCTGTGGAGCTACTTATGAAGATGTTGCTTTATTTAAAAAGCATTTAGGAAGCAATGTAAAAATAAAGGCAGCAGGTGGAATAAAAAATTTTGAAATGGCAGAAGAATATATAAGGCTTGGTGCAGATAGACTTGGAACTAGTTCGCTAGTCAAACTAATTAAAAGAGGTTGAATTTTTTTACAATTCAGCCTCTTTATAATATTAATAAGTTAATATTTCTGTTCCATCTTCTGTTATAAGAACTGTGTATTCCCATTGAGAAGAAGGATAACCATCTTCAGTCAATGCTGTCCAGTCGTTTTCTTCATCTACAAAAATATATCTTTTACCCATATTAATCATAGGTTCTATAGTAAATACCATACCAGGAACTAAAAGCATATCTGTTCCTTTTTTACCAACATGGCTTACGAATGGGTCCTCATGGAATTCAAGTCCAACACCATGGCCACCAAATTCTCTAACAACTGAATAACCGTTAGATTCAGCATGCTTTTGTACAGCTTCACTTACATCACCAAGAAAGCCCCAAGGTTTTGCAGCTTGAAGTCCTAAATCTAGACATTCTTTACTTACTCGTACTAATTTTTCTACATCAGGATGAACATTTCCTATCATAAACATTCTAGATGCATCTGAGAAGTAACCATTGTAGATAGTTGAAACATCTACATTTATTATATCTCCATCTTTAAGTATGATATTTTTATCTGGAATACCATGACAAACCTCATCATTTATTGAAGTACAACAGCTTTTTGGAAAACCTTCATAATTTAAAGGTGCAGGAATAGCTCCCTTTGAAACTGTAAAATCATGTATTAAAGTGTCGATTTCTTCTGTAGACATACCTGCTTTTATTTTAGATGCAACTAAGTCTAAGGCAGCAGTATTTATTTTACCACTTTCTCTGATTCCTTCGATTTGTTCTTTATTTTTAATAATTTCTCTTGGTGGAACAATAACACCTTTTCTTTTAAATTCAAGAAGTTTTTCATCAAAGTTCAAATGGCACTTTTTGTATTTTAAGTTGCTACCACACCAACATACGTCATTTCTATTTAACAATATTTTCAGCCTCCTAAATTAATTATATGTTTTTATTATATAACTTTTAGTAAAAAAGATAAACTCTGTAACAAATTTATTTGAAAAAAATATCTTAATATTATAGATATTTTTAGGAGATAAAGAGTGATAGAGAAAGCTGAATGTATTGATTGTGGAACAGAATATTGCCCATGTAAGCTTGCTGAAAATGGCGAATGTATTGTATGTTCACAGTTACAGGGTAGTAAATTTTGTGATTGTATAAATTGGCAAGGAGTGTGTATATATCAGGAATTAATAAATAATGGTAAAAAAGCAAAAAATCCTCGTAAAACTATTAAATGTAATGTTTTGGATATACAGAGGTTTAAAGATAATTTAATTATATTAACATTAGAAGTGCCTCATAGATTGGCAGTAAATCTAGTAAGACCTGGAAGCTATATATTTATAAAGGAGGAAGAAGAAAAGTATTTTGATGTTCCAATATCGATAATGGAGTCAGATGTTGTAAAAAATACAATATCTCTTGCTATTGAAGTAAGAGGAGTAAAAACAAAGAGATTTAAGGAAGTGAAAATAGGAGAATCTGTATCAATAAGGGGACCATATTGGAATGGGATATTTGGCTTAACCGAATTAAATAATAGGGTTAATGATAACATATTGATATTAGCAAGAGGAATTGGTATGGCACCAATGTTGCCTGTACTTAGAAGAGTAATTAATAATGATAACAACATTGAGATATTTTTAGATAAAAATCCATTTGAAGAAATATTTATAGAGAACTATTTGAAAAAATATGATGTAAAGATTACTGAAACAAATTTAATTAACAAGGGTACATTATCGGAAGAAGGAAGATTTATTATAGAAAACTCAATAAAGGATAAGAATATAAATATGATACATTTAGCAGGACCAGACATACTTACTTACAGTGTAATTAAATATTTAGATGAGATTGGAAATAATGAAATTCCTCTATCTTGTTGCAATAATTTTAAATTATGTTGTGGAGAGGGAATATGTGGGGCTTGTACGACAAGATTTTCAGGAAGAAGAATAAAACGATTTTGCAAACTTCAAACAGATCCAAGAAGTATATTTGAGGGAAGGAGGCTAATATGAAAGTTATTATAATTGGTGGTGGATGGGCAGGAACATCAGCTGCAATAAGTGCAAAAAAAGCAGGTGCTGAAGTTGAACTTTATGAAAAAACTGATTTATTATTAGGCCTTGGAAATGTTGGTGGAATAATGAGAAACAATGGTAGGTATACTGCAACTGAGGAGCTTATTGCACTTGGAGTAGAAGATATATTTTCAATAATTGATAGATGTTGTATTCATAAAAACATTGATTTTCCAGGACATAAACATGCATATTTATATAATGTTACTAAAATTGAGGGTGAAATTAGAGACTATTTAAAATCTATAGGTATCAAGCTATTTATGGAGCAGAGAGTAGTTGATGTCAAATTAAACAGGCACAGAATAGAAGCAATTAAATTAGCGGATGGAAGTATAAGACAAGGTGATGTATTTGTTGAAGCAACAGGTAGCACAGGGCCTATGGGTAATTGTTTGAGGTATGGAAATGGCTGTTCAATGTGTATACTTAGGTGTCCAGCGTTTGGACCAAGAATAAGTGTAAGTGAGAGATGTGGAGTGGCTGATATGCAAGGAGA
>JALENK010000071.1 GCA_022767515.1 Clostridium sp. | reverse complement strand
AAAAATGCCCTCAAAGGGCATTTTTATTTATATTGTTTTCTATAATCAGAAGGAGACATAAAAACAAGCTCCTTAAAAGCCTTTGTAAACTTGCCTTGACTTTCATAGCCAACTTCTGATGAAATCTTAGCAATAGAATAGTCATTTTCTCTAAGCATTTTAGAGGCAATATTGATTCTATATTTCTTCATATATGTAGCAATAGGAGAGCCATAGATATTCTTAAATGTATTTTTTAGAGTAGTTGCATTTATATGAAATTCTGATGATAATTCTTCAATTGTAAATCTTTTACTAAGATTTTGAGTAAGCTTCTTGTGAACCTCCTTAATTATCTCCACCTGCTCAGAGGAGTAAGGATTTAAAATAGTTTCATCATCTAACTTTAATAGACATAAAAATAAAATTAGCTCAAGAACTTTTAACTTCATATAAGAAAGCTGATACTCCTTAGGAATATCATATAATTCACAAAAAATATGTTCAATTCTGTGATTAGAGGGAAGTGCTATTGGCTCAGCCTTCTTACAAAACTTTTCTAATAAAAGCTTACTTGCAATGACATTCTCTGTGAAAAATGAGGGTAGATTCTTTTCAAGCTCAATAAGGTCAATATTTATCATAATACCCTCATAATATCCAAGTGGAAATATAATGTCAGCATCTGCACAACAATCCATAGATTGAAAGGCCATATCTCCTTGTCCTAAGAATACTTTTTTATTATCTTTCATATGAATACCAATCCTTCCTTTATGGCAGTGATTGATTTCAAGTGAAGTGTTAAGGGCATCATGATGAAAATCTATCTTATCACCTAAAAAATACTGATAAGCTAAAGTGATTCCAGGAAAGATTAAATATGCCTTACTATATCCTTTACCTTTCATCTTAAGCTTATAAGAAGTCTCAGTATTACCATCTATTTTATGCGAAATATAAGTGCCATCTGGAACATTTTCTAAGTGTTTATTTATATTAATAAGTAAGTCCTGTTTCATAGTGCATCCTTTCTCTAATTACTAAGTATATTGATTATTTTTGTCCCAATTAGACATATATTTTACCCATTTAGAAGTATAGGTTCAGATTCTATTGAAATAATATATATATGTGCTAAAGTAAATATAAAGAATTAAACAAATGTTTTATTAAAAATATTTTACTATATGATAGGAGTGAAGTGCAATGAAGAAAAGTTATAAAATCGAGGTAGACTGTGCAAATTGTGCAAATCTTATGGAAGATGAGGCGAAAAAAACAAAAGGAGTTAAAAATGCTATCGTAAACTTTATGACACAAAAAATTACTGTCGAATTTGAAGATGGAGAAGACCCAAAGACAGTTATGCAAGCTGTATTAAAAAACTGCAAAAAAGTGGAGGATGATTGTGAAATCTACTTTTAAAGAACCGAAATTCAAATAAGAAACGGAGGCATATATATGAATAAAAAACAAAAAAAGTTGCTTACACGTATAATTATTTCATCAGTGGTTATAATATTATTAGAATTTATTTCTCTAGATGGAATAATGAATTTAATATGTTATCTAGTTCCTTATTTTGTTGTTGGATATGATATTATCAGAAAAGCCTTTAAGGGCATAAAAAACAAAAGAGCATTTGATGAAAACTTTTTGATGACAGTAGCCACTATGGGAGCAATAATTATTGCAGTTCTTGGTAAGGGTGATTATGTGGAAGCGATTGCTGTTATGCTTTTTTATCAAATCGGGGAATTCTTCCAAAGCTATGCTGTTGGAAAGAGTAGGCAGAGTATTAGTGAATTAATGGATATAAGACCTGATTATGCTAATATTGAAGTAGATGGCAAAATAATAAGAGTAGACCCAGATGAAGTTGAAGTTGGAAGTATAATCATTGTTCAGCCAGGTGAGAAAATTCCAATAGACGGAAAAATAATCGAGGGAAATTCTAGTTTAAATACGAGTGCATTAACTGGTGAAAGTATACCAAAGGATGTAAAATGTGATGATGAGGTAATAAGTGGATGTATTAATCTTACTGGTGTCATAAAGGTTGAGACCACTAAAGAATTTGGAGAATCTACTGTATCTAAATTATTAGAATTAGTTGAAGATGCAAGTTCTAGAAAATCAAAATCAGAAGATTTTATTTCAAAATTTGCAAAGGTATATACCCCTGTTGTATGCTATGCAGCTTTAGTCTTAGCAATACTTCCACCATTATTTAATCTTATTATACTTGGACAGTCTGCTGATTGGATGACATGGATATATAGGGCATTGATTTTCCTTGTAATTAGTTGTCCATGTGCACTTGTTGTAAGTATTCCACTAAGCTTTTTTGCTGGAATTGGTGGTGCAAGCAGAGAGGGTATTCTTATTAAGGGTTCTAACTATCTAGAAACTCTTTCAAAAACAAAGTATGTAGTATTTGATAAGACTGGAACCTTAACTCAAGGAGTGTTTGAAGTAGATGATATTCATCACAATGAAATGGAGAGAGAAAAGCTAATAGAGTATGCTGCTCTTGCAGAAAGTGCTTCATCTCATCCAATCAGTAAGAGCCTCCAAAGAGCTTATAAAAAGGAGATAGATATAAGTAGGGTAAGTGATATTCAAGAAATAAGTGGTCATGGAATAATTGCAAAGGTAGACAATGCCAAAGTCGCAATTGGTAATGATAAGTTAATGAAAAAGCTAAATATAGACTATAAGCCATGCAGAAGTATTGGGACAATAATTCACATAGCTATAGATAATAAATATGCAGGGCATATTGTAATTGCTGATGTAGTTAAGCCTCAGTCTAAGACTGCTATCAAAAAGCTAAAGCATATTGGTGTAACTAAGACTGTTATGTTAACTGGTGATGCAAAGAAGGTGGCAGACAAGGTTTCTGATGATTTAGGCTTAGATGAGGTTTATAGTGAATTACTACCTTCTGATAAAGTAGCTAAGGTAGAAGAGCTTTTAAGTAAGAAGTCATCTAAAGGAAAGCTTGCATTTGTTGGCGATGGTATTAATGATGCCCCAGTACTTTCAAGAGCAGACATTGGTATTGCTATGGGGGCTATGGGTTCGGATGCTGCCATTGAAGCTGCTGATGTAGTCCTTATGGATGATGACCCAAGCAAGATTGCAAAAGCCATCTCTATATCTAGAAAGTGCCTTAATATAGTCTATGAAAATACAGTATTTGCAATTTCTGTTAAGTTCATCTGCCTGATTCTTGGAGCGTTAGGAATTGCTAATATGTGGTATGCAATTTTTGCAGATGTCGGTGTAACTGTACTTGCAGTTTTAAATGCAATAAGAGCTTTATTTGTAAAAAAATTATAAACTTTAAAAAGGGATACTTATTTTGTATTCCTTTTTGCTATATAATAATTCTTTGGTAAGTAAATAGGGAGGATGGTATCGTATGTATATAGAGAATATAAATTCAATAAATGATGTTAAAAAGTTAAAAATAGATGAATTAAATGCTTTAGCAGAAGAAATTCGTTCAGCCTTAATGAATAGATTAAGTAAACGAGGAGGGCACTTTGGTCCAAATTTTGGTATGGTAGAAGCGATAATTGCTATGCATTATGTATTTAATTCACCAGTAGATAAAATCGTATATGATGTATCTCATCAAAGCTATACTCATAAGATTCTTACTGGAAGAAAGGATGCTTATCTTTATGATGAACATTTTAATGATGTATCTGGTTATACAAATCCAGAAGAAAGCGAACATGATTTCTTCAATGTAGGTCATACTTCAACCTCAATAAGTTTGGCTTCAGGTCTTGCAAAGGCTAGAGATTTAAAGGGAGACAATGAGAACATTATTGCAGTAATTGGTGATGGTTCCCTAAGCGGAGGAGAAGCTTTAGAAGGACTAGATTTTATTGGTGAACAAGACACTAACTTCATAGTTCTTGTAAATGACAATGATATGTCTATTGCTGAAAACCATGGTGGTCTATATAAGAATTTAAAGGCATTAAGAGAAAGTAGTGGTATGTGTGAATGTAATTTATTTAAGGCTATGGGGCTTGACTATATTTACTTAGAGCAGGGAAATGATATAGAAGAATTAATCAAAGTATTTAATAAGGTTAAGGACATAGATCATCCTATAGTTGTACATATTAATACACTAAAGGGAAAAGGATATAAATTTGCAGAAGATGACAAAGAAAGTTGGCATTGGTGTATGCCATTTGACTCTAATACAGGAAAGACAACCGTTACATTTGACGGCGAAGACTATGGAAGTCTTACTTGTAATTACCTATTAGATAAGATGAAAAAGGACAAAACAGTAGTTACAGTAACTGCTGGTGTTCCAACTAACATAGGATTTACAAAAGAGATGCGTGATAAAGCTGGAAAACAATTCATAGATGTAGGAATAGCAGAAGAACATGCAATTGCTATGGTATCAGGTATTGCAAAAAATGGAGGAAAGCCAGTATTTGCTACTCATTCAAGCTTTATGCAAAGAACCTTTGACCAAATATCTCAGGACTTATGTATAAACAATAATCCAGCAACATTATTAATTAACACTGCCTCAATCTATGGAATGAATGATGTAACACATCTTGGGATATTTGATATTCCACTAATTTCCAACATTCCAAACATTGTTTATCTAGCACCAACATCAAAAGCAGAATATTTTGCTATGCTTGACTGGAGCATTGAACAAAGTAGCTATCCTGTAGCTATAAGAATTCCTTGTAATGGAGTTATAAGTGATGATAGAAAGGTTGACACTGACTATAGCAATATTAATAAGTACAAGGTTGAAAAGTCTGGAGAAAAGATAGCAATTCTTGCACTTGGAGATTTCTATCAGCTTGGTGAATCTGTAATTGCAGAAATAAAAGAAAAGCTAAATATTGACGCAACATTGATAAATCCTAGATATATATCAGGAATTGATACAGCTCTTTTAGATAGTCTAAAGGCAAATCATGAATTAATTATAACCTTAGAAGATGGAATTTTAGAAGGTGGCTTTGGAGAAAAAATAGCGTCCTTCTATGGTCCTACAGAAATAAAGACTTTAAACTATGGACTTAAAAAGGAATTTATTGATAGATATGATGTAAATAAGGAATTACAAAGAAATAGACTAACTAAAGAGCAAATTTTAGAAGATATACAAAATATCAATAATTAAATTAAATAGCTAAAACTTGGTCGACAATTGGCTTATTAAATAAGTTAATTGTCGATTTTTTTACTTGTTTTCATTAACTGTATATGTTAGAATATATACAGTTAATAACAGAAGGAGGATGGTATGGTAATTATAATAAAAAATAATAGTATAGAGCCCATTTATGACCAAATAAAAAAACAAATATTAGATGCCATTATGTCTGGTGAAATCAAAGAGGGAGATTGCCTTCCTTCAATACGTGGACTTGCAAGAGAGCTTAAAATAAGTGTTATTACCACAACTAAAGCATACAGTGATTTAGAATCTGCTGGATATATAAAGGCTGTAAAGGGAAAGGGCTACTATGTATCTGAAAGAAGTAATGAACTTATTTATGAAAAGCTATTAGAGCAGATAGAAACACACTTTGACGAGGCTATAATGATTGGAAAAAAGGCTGGGCTTACTGATAAGGAATTGCTTGAGATACTACAAAATTTATTAAAACAGG
>JALENK010000061.1 GCA_022767515.1 Clostridium sp. | reverse complement strand
AGATGTTCATGTGGTTTAAATATAAATAGAGATTACAATGCAAGTATTAATCTTTCAAGATATAAATTAGCAATTTAATCACTTACAAGATATTGCTAATATGTACCATGCGTTGTATGGGAATTTACGCCTTTGGAGTGTCATATCAAACTAAAGTAGTCTATGTTTATCAAGACAAAATAGGACACGTTGAATAAGGAATTAAACAAGCTTTATAAAGTTTTATAGAGTTTTGGCAATAGTTTAAATGGAAATTCAAAATGAAATTAATAAGGATGTAGCTATGACAAAAAATAGCCTTATCCTGTCTGTAGTTTTTAAAACAGTAGCAATTGCTGTTTCTATTTATGGTATGTCAATGACAGAGATGGGAATAAAGATGCTTACGCAGTTTACTAATTTGTCAAATATTTTTGCATGTGTAGCATTACTTATATCAATGATATATGATATAAAGATTTATAATGGAAGTGTTTTAAAGAAGCCTAATGTAGTGTATTTTATAAAATATCTTTCAGTAATTTCAATTATTTTAACATTTCTTGTATTTCTTACAGTATTAGCACCAACAAGTACACTAGGATTTTGGGGAGCATATACCAAAGAAAATTATGGTAGTTTTTGTGTACATATTGTGCTTCCAGTAATGGCAGTTATAGATTTTATAATATTTGATTATAGTTTTGAAACAAAAAAGATATACAGCTTATATGCTATTATTCCACCTATTGTCTATGTCGTTGTTATTGTAATTCTTGGCTTAGGTTTTGGGATGAGATGGGGAAATGGTATGATTGCACCATACAATTTTTTAAATTACTCATCTGAAACTGGATGGTTTGGGTTTGACCTTAGTCAAATGTCTTCTACAAGTATAGGGATTGGTGTTGCTTATATGATTATTGCACTTTGTGTGATATTTATTGGGCTAGGAGCATTGTTACTTACTCTTATTTCAATTAGGAATAAGAAGAAAAAATAAATATAAAAAAATAAAAAAAAGACTTGCATTTATTTAAAAAAATGATATAATATTTTTTGTGATGACGTTCCGCGATAGCTCAATGGTGGAGCACTCGGCTGTTAACCGATAGGTTGGAGGTTCGAGCCCTCTTCGCGGAGCCATTTAAATTTAATGTTATCACAAATTAAAAAAAGTATATTCCGCGATAGCTCAATGGTGGAGCACTCGGCTGTGAACCGATAGGTTGGAGGTTCGAGCCCTCTTCGCGGAGCCATTTGAATTTTAGCGATGAAGTATCATCGCTTTTTTTATTTTCAAATTTTTACTTGACATATATAGGGCATTTGATAAAATATATAGTATAATTTAATAAGCATGAAGATAAAGAGGAGTAAGCTTATATGCTATTGTAGAGAGATGATGTTTGGTGTGAATCATTATAGTATTGAGCTGAATGGAGCTTTGGAGTGTAGAGATAAGAGTTGGGCTTTAGCCAAGAAGGGTGGAACCGCGGAAGTATTTTTTCGTCCCTTTGTGTGCTAGAAGCTTTTTTTATTATTAAATGATGATATTTGGAGGTATTTTTATGGCAGTTGAAAAAACAATGGAAAAAATAGTTGCTCTATGTAAAAGTAGAGGATTTATATTTCCTGGATCAGATATATATGGAGGATTAGCAAACGCTTGGGATTACGGTCCACTTGGAGTAGAATTTAAAAATAATGTAAAAAAAGCATGGTGGAAGAAGTTTGTACAAGAAAGTCCTTACAATGTAGGAGTTGATTGTGCAATATTAATGAATAGAGAAGTTTGGGTTGCATCAGGGCATGTTGGTGGATTTTCAGATCCATTAATGGATTGTAAAGAATGTAAATCTAGATTTAGAGCTGATAAGTTAGTTGAAGAACATATGACTGAGAGCGGAGTAGAAGTAGCTTCAGCAGATGGATGGACTAATGAACAATTAATGGATTATATAACAAAAAATAATATAGTATGTCCTAAATGTGGAAAGTTAAATTATACAGATATAAGAAAATTTAACTTAATGTTTAAAACATTTGCTGGTGTAACTGAAGATGCTAAGAGTGAAATATACTTAAGACCAGAAACAGCTCAAGGTATATTTGTTAACTTTAAGACAGTTCAAAGATCTTCAAGAAAGAAGGTTCCTTTTGGTATTGCTCAAATAGGTAAATCTTTTAGAAATGAAATAACACCTGGAAACTTTACATTTAGAACAAGAGAATTTGAACAAATGGAACTAGAATTTTTCTGTAAGCCAGGAACAGATTTAGAATGGTTTGAATATTGGAGAAATTATTGTTGGCAATTCTTATTAAATTTAGGAGTTAATAAAGAAAATTTAAGAATAAGAGATCATAGCCAGGAAGAATTATCATTCTATTCTAAGGCTACTTCTGATATTGAATATTTATTCCCATTTGGTTGGGGAGAATTATGGGGTGTTGCTGATAGAACAGACTATGATTTAAAACAACATCAAGAACATTCAGGAAAAGATTTAACATATCTTGATCCAAATACTAATGAAAAATACATTCCATATTGTATAGAACCTTCATTAGGAGCTGATAGAGTTGCATTAGCATTCTTAGTTGATGCTTATGATGAAGAAATTTTAGAAAATGGAGAAACAAGAAATGTTATGCACTTACATCCAGCATTAGCACCATATAAAGCAGCAATTTTACCATTATCTAAGAAGTTATCAGAAAAGGCATTAGAAGTTTATGCTGACTTAAGTAAGAAGTTTAATGTTGATTATGATGATTCAGGTGCTATTGGAAGAAGATATAGAAGACAAGATGAAGTTGGTACACCATTCTGTATAACAATTGATTTTGATACACTAGAAGACGGAACTGTAACTATAAGAGACAGAGATTCAATGGAACAAGAGAGAATAAAGATAGATGAACTAGAAGCTTATATTGCTAAGAAGCTAGAGTTTTAATTACTTAAGACTATACAGTAATCTGTATGGTCTTTTAATTGTAATTTGGAGGTGTTTATAAAAATGAAAAAAGATTTTAGCGAATTTAAACAATTTATTAAATCAAAAAAAGTTGCTGTTGTAGGAATAGGAGTGTCTAATATTCCTCTTATTGATTTTTTGTTAAAGCTTGGAGCAAAGGTTTCTGCTTTTGATAAGAGGACAGAAGAAGAAATAAAAGATGTTGCACTTAGATTTAAAAATGAAGGTGTTAAATTATTTTTAGGAGAAGGATATTTAGATAATTTAACTGGATATGAAGTCGTATTTAGAAGTCCATCAATGAGACCAGACTCAGAAGCCCTTGTTAGAGCCAAGAATGAAGGGGCTTATATAACTTCTGAAATGGAAGAGTTTATAAGATATTGTAAGGGTAAAATATATGGAATAACTGGTAGTGATGGTAAAACAACAACCACTACAATAATTTCAAAATTATTAATAGAGCAAGGATATAAAACTTGGGTTGGTGGGAATATTGGTACGCCATTATTTTCTAAAGTTGAGGAAATAAAAGAAGAAGATAAAGTCGTACTTGAATTATCAAGTTTTCAACTTATGACAATTAATAGTCCTATAGATGTAGCAATATGTACAAATTTAGCTCCAAATCACTTAGATATGCATAAGGGAATGCAAGAATATATCGATTCAAAGAAAAACATATTTTTATATCAAAATAAAGATGGTGTTTTAGTAATTAATAAAGAAAATGACATCACTTGTGAATTTAAAAATGAAGCGAAGGGTGAAGTTAGAGAATTTACTTCTAAGAATGTGATAGAAGATGGAGCATATTATAAAGATGGGTCTCTATATCTTTATAAGGAGAAGGTTTGCGATAAAAAGGATATAGTTATAAAAGGAATGCATAATGTAGAAAATTATTTAGCAGCATTTTTAGCAACAAAAGATGAAGTTTCTATTGAAACAATGAAAAAGGTTGCTGAAAGCTTTGGTGGAGTGGAACATAGATGTGAACTTGTTAGAGAGCTTGATGGTGTTAAATATTACAATGATTCCATAGCTTCAAGTCCAACTAGAACATTAGCAGGACTTAGAGCATTTGAAAAGAAGGTCATAGTTATTGCTGGAGGATATGATAAACATATTCCTTTTGAACCGTTGGCACAAGAAGGTTATCCATATATAAAAGAGCTTATATTGATGGGAGCTACTAAAGATAAAATTCGTAAGGCTTTTGAAGACTTAGAAAAAGAAAAAGGTATTCATATTAATATCTCTATAGTATCTAGTATGGAGGAAGCAGTAAATAAAGGAAGAGAATTGGCGAAAGAGGGAGATGTTATTACATTATCCCCAGCATGTGCATCGTTTGATATGTACCCTAATTTTGCAGTTAGAGGTAATGTGTTTAAAGAAATAGTGAAAAAATTAAAATAAAAGAAAAGGAACGTTTTGTATGACGTTCCTTTTTTTATTGTGGATTTAATATATATATGTATCTGTGGTTTATATTGAGACCTTTTTCTATAAAAATTCCTTTATCGGTTGGAAAATAAAAATTTATTGCATCTTCGTATATAGGGGATGAAGAAAATTTTTGGTTAGCAAAATCAATTGATAAAGAATATAAATGATTTAGGTCGCTATGATTTATGAAATATAGTTTATTATTGTGGCATTTTAAGTCTGTCCCATCCATTAGATAAATTCTTTTGGCATCTAATGAGTTAGTATCTACAGTGTATAGATTATTATCATCAGTAGAATTTAGAACAAGTAATTTGGAATCATATATTACAAAACTATCTACAGCAAAGCTTGTTAAAGCAGAAAGGTTTTTTCCATCTAAAGCAACCTTGTATAATTTTGAACCATCACTAATGTTTTGAAATAGGGCGTAATTTCCATTTATTAAATATTTGCCTACTCTATCAGTTGTTAATTTTATTTTTTCTTTAGTAGAAGGTGTATAACTGTATAATGAATAGTTATCATCTTTATTAATGTAATAAAGTGTTTTTCCAATAGCAATTAAATCCTGAACTTTTGAGTCAAGAACCTTAGTTGCAGTATTTGAACCAAGAGTTATTGAATATAGAGTATCATAATCATCATAATTGGCAAAATATATATCATTGCCAATTGTTGTTAGTGTATTAGTAGAGTAGTTTTTAAAATCTGTAACATCAGTAGTTTTTATATAATTTTTAGGAAGAGGATAATTGATAATAGAAATTCTATCTTTGTCGTCAGGGTTGCTAAATATCATTGATTCTTCATATAAAATAAATGGACAGGGATAAATAGCATTATCTGATAGAATAAAAGGTGTTTCCAAATCATTATCAAGCATTACATTTGCAGTAGGTGTGAAAGGAACACTGTTATTGTTATTATTAGTAATGGTATTACTACAACTATTTAATGATAATAGAATTGATAAGAATGTACCTAATATGTATTTTCTTTTCATTAAACTTAACTGCTACTTAAAATGTAATCAAATATAAACATTTTAAGAATTTTACTGTTTCAACGTATCTGCTTTGGCAATGAATAACTTCAAAGCTACTTACATTTGGTATGATACTACGTAAACGACAAAGCGATTCACGTAAAAGCAAAGCTTTTTGTTCTCTGCTTTTCCA
>JALENK010000042.1 GCA_022767515.1 Clostridium sp. | reverse complement strand
TGTTTCGCCAGAAGCATAGCTGGGTAGCTAAGTCGGGACGGGATAAACGCTGAAAGCATCTAAGCGTGAAGCCCACCTCAAGATGAGATTTCCCATAGCATAAGCTAGTAAGACCCCTTGAAGACTACAAGGTTGATAGGTCAGAGGTGTAAGTGTGGTAACATATTTAGCTGACTGATACTAATAGGTCGAGGGCTTGACCAAATGAATAAAATATGAGAATATTGAATATAATAACTATGTGCAATTTTGAAAGAACAATTCTTTCTTCAAAGGAAACTCACTCATAAAGTGAGGAGTACAAATGCTTTACTAAATGTAAAATTTAGAAGCATGTAACATCTGGTGATGATGGCGTAGAGGAAACACTCCTTTCCATTCCGAACAGGACAGTTAAGCTCTACAGCGCCGATGGTACTGCACGGGTGACTGTGTGGCAGAGTAGGACATTGCCAGGTAAATGTGGCTCGATAGCTCAGTCGGTAGAGCAGAGGACTGAAAATCCTCGTGTCACTGGTTCGATTCCAGTTCGAGCCACCATATGGCGCTATAGCCAAGTGGTAAGGCAGTGGTCTGCAAAACCTTGATCCCCAGTTCGAATCTGGGTGGCGCCTCCATTAAGAAATATTCTGTTGTTAACTTATCTATTTTGATAAAGTTACAACAGTTTTTTTTTATAAATGAATAAGGTTAGGAAGTTTTTTTGTGGAAAAGAAAAATGAATTAGTAAAGAAAAGGATTAGAAAAATAAAATTAAAGTCAGCTTTTTATATAAGGCATGTTAATAGAAACTTATTAATATGTTTAAAGTGGACCTTTTTGGCATGTGTTGTAGGAATAGTTGTTGGAGGAATAAGTACATTTTTTGCATATGGAATGAAGCAGGTGACAACTATTAGAGAAGAAAATCCTTATTTAATTTATCTATTGCCAATTGCGGGATTGGTTATAATATTTTGTTATAGAGGATTTAATTATAAAGATGATAAGGGAACAAACCTTGTTTTATCTACAGTTCATGCTGAAGCAGAAATACCAGCTAGAATGGCACCTTTGATTTTTATTTCAACAATAATAACTCATCTTTTTGGAGGCTCGGCTGGAAGGGAGGGTGCTGCACTTCAATTAGGTGGAAGTATGGGGAACTTAATTGGACGAATATTTAAGTTGGATGATAGAGATAAAAGAGTAATAGTTATGTCTGGAATGAGTGCTGCTTTTGCTGCAGTGTTTGGAACTCCTATGGCAGCAGCAATATTTTCTATAGAAGTTGTAAGTATAGGGGTTATGTATTATGCTGCATTAGTGCCATGTGTTGTTGCTGTATTAATTGCTTCAAGATTTTCTCTTACTATGGGGATAAATCCAGAAACCTTTACTATAAGTAATATACCAGAGTTATCATTAAAGACAGGAATAATAATTTTTATATTAGCTATACTTTGTGCAGCTTTAAGTTCATTGTTTTGTATTACTTTACATAAAGTTGGCAAAGCATTTAAAAAATATATAAAAAATCCTTATATTAGAGTCTTTATAGCAGGAGTAATAGTTGTTATAGTTACTAGTATTATTGGTAGCTATGATTATAATGGTGCAGGTGTAGATGTTATAGAAAGAGCAATAAATGGAGATGTGATTTGGTATGCATTTATTATAAAAATGATATTGACAGCAATTACACTTCAAGCAGGATACAAGGGTGGAGAGATTGTACCGTCATTTTTTATTGGTGCAACATTTGGAGCTTTATTTGGTAATATTATAGGTTTTTCACCATCTTTATGTGCTGGGATTGGTATGATGTCTGTATTTTGTGGAGTAACGAATTGTCCTATAACTACAATACTTATTAGCTTTGAACTGTTTGGGTTTAGTGGTGTATCATATTTCTTGCTAGCAACATCTGTGAGTTATTTATTATCAGGGTATTATGGGTTATATAAGGATCAGAGAATAATATATTCAAAATATAAGACAAGGTATATTAATAGAAAAACTAGATAAATACAAAAATGCGTGGTAGGTTTTGCTACCACGCATTTTATATTAATTAAACATATTTTTTTTATATAATATTAGTGCAGTAAGTCCACATGTTACAACAGTTATTGCTGAGAATATAATAAATGGAAATGGATTTTCTGAAAATCCATTATCTGCAAATGGTAAAGGTATATTCATACCATAAATACCAGCCATAATTGTTGGTATTGCAAGTAAAATTGTTACAGAGGCTAGTACCTTCATCACAATATTTAAGTTATTTGAAATTACTGATGCAAAGAAGTCCATCGTACTAGCAAGAATATTGCTATAAATTTCTGTCATTTCTATAGCTTGTTTATTTTCAATAATAACATCTTCAAGAACATCTTTATCATCTTCATATTTATGCATAATATGTAATTTTAGCATTTTTTCTAAGGTTACTTCATTGGCTTTTAAAGAGGTTGAAAAATATACTAAAGATTTTTCTAATGAATGTAGCTGAATAAGTTCTCTATTTTTCATAGCTCTGTGAAGTCTCTTTTCTATCATCAAGCTCTTTTTATCAATCTGTCTAAGATATATTAAATAATAAGTCGAAATTCTATTTAATATTTGTAAAATAAATCTTGATTTCTTAAATGTAAAAAAAGATTTAATTTTGCTATTTATAAAATCAGTTAATATTTTGCTATTTTTTAAGCAGACAGTAATTATATGATTTGGAGTATGTATAATTGCTAGTGGATAAGTATCATAGGTTAATGAGTTATCTTCCATTTCAGTGAAGGGTATATCTACTATTACAATTATATTATCATCCTCTATATCAATACGTGATGTTTCTTCATCATCTAATGGGGCTCTAAGTAATTCAAGTGGTACATTTGCCTTTTTTGATATAAATAATAATTCTTCAGCAGTTGGAGCAACAATATTTATCCATGTATTAGGTTCTATATTTTCTAAAATTTGCAATTTACCTTTTTCATCATTATTTGATTTATATACTTGAAACATATTATAATAGCCTCCATAATTATTTTGATAATTTACTATCAAAATAATTATACTTTTATTAATACTATTTGTAAAATTAATTTGAATAAAAATAATTTTTTACTTCATTGAGTAAAGATGGTTTTAATATTAAATCACTTCCAGTATAAGCTAAGGCAAGTGCTGATTTTTGAAGTTGTGAAAAAGCAAAAGATGACTGGGTATAGTCTGCAAAATCTCGAGTCCCATATTTTATCATAGTATTATCAATTATAGATATATATGGATGGATAGTTGGAACATAATTACTTATAGCTCCAATACTTAAGCCAGCATTTACATTTTTAGGAGGATTAATATGTATGATGCCACATTCCTTTAAATTATGATTAAATAAGCGATTTAAGGTAACATTAGTCTTTAATTCTTTATTAGGAGTTTCATACATAGAAATTTTATTATCTATTTTAGTTAAGTTAGATATATTATTACATAGGTCTTCAATTTGTTTTTGTATCTTTTCTGCAATTAAGTATGATTGGCTTCTAATATATAATTTTAATTCTGTTTTTTCAGGAATAATAATAGGAGATTGACCACCATTCGATATAACATAATTTATATAAGAATTATTAGGAAAAGTTTTAGTTAATGATTCAATGGAATTAATAGTTAGTAATAAAGCATCTAAAGCAGAGTATTTATCTTGGTTTAAGAAGGCTAGAGAACTATGCCCAAAGTATTTGATACTTAATGGTATTATAGCATATGAAGTACCACTCTGGGCGGTATCATAGCTAGGGTGACATTCCATAACAGCATCTATATCATCAAAGGCACCTTGCTTTAATAAAATATATTTAGTACCTCCTAAATATTCACCAGGACAACCTATAAGTATTACAGAACCACCAATCTCATCAATAATATTTCCTAAAATTAATGAAGCAGATACAGATATTGAAGTAAGGATATTATGCCCGGTTATATGGCCTAAATTTTCAATAGCGTCATATTCACATAAATAACAAATTTTAGGATGGCCAGAACCTTTAGAGGCAATAAAGGAATTTTCTATGCCAAGATAATTACAGGAAACATTAAATTCATATTTTTCCATTAAATTTTGTATATATTTTGAAGAATTTGTTTCATGATAACTTGTTTCAAAGTTAGTATATAAATAGTTTGATAATGAGCGTATATCTTTTTCTATTTCCTTAATAAAGGATATCATTTTTTGCTTCATAAATATCACCTTCCAATTTATATTTGTTAATATTTTAAGCAATTTTGAAAAAAATATTATAATAAATGATATAATTAATAATAATAAAAAAATTGAGGTAATAGTTATTATGAGTAAAGGATTATTTATTGTATTTGAAGGTGGAGAGGGTTCTGGAAAATCTACTATGATAGAAAAAGTGTTTTCTTGGCTTAATAAAAAAAATATAGATTGTATAAAAACACGAGAGCCAGGTGGAATAGAAATATCTGAAAAAATCAGAGAAGTTATTTTAGATAAAAATAATATAAATATGGATGCAAAAACAGAAGCATTATTATATGCAGCAGCAAGAAGACAGCATTTAGTTGAAAAAGTTATTCCAGCATTAGAAGAAGGTAAGATTGTTTTATGTGATAGATTTATAGATTCATCATTAGCTTACCAAGGATATGCAAGGGGTATTGGAATAGATGAAATATATAAGATTAATGAATTTGCAATAGGAGAATATATGCCGGATATATCAATATTATTTGATATAGAGCCTGAGATAGGATTAGCTAGAATAAATAAAGATAAGCAAAGGGAAGTAAATAGATTGGATTTAGAGGCACTTGAATTTCATAATATGGTGAGGGAAGGATACCATAAAGTTTTTAAACAAAACAACAAAATGAAAATGGTAGATGCTAGTAAGTCTATAGAAGAAGTATTTAATGATGTAAAGTATATTATAAATGGGTATTTAGATTAATTATGGAGGGGTATATCAGGAGTGGAAAATTTCATAGGATATGAAAGGATAATTGATAGTTTTAAGATTAGGGCAAAAAAAAATACTTTATCACATGCACATATAATAGTAGGTCCAGATGGAATAGGAAAGAGTATTTTAGCTAAAATATTTGCAGTAAATATTTTGAATAAACCAGAAATGAGAGATTATATTGATATAATCAATTATCGTTTAAAGAAAGCCTCTTTTGGAATTGATGAAATAAGAGAAGTTATAAGTGAAATAAATAAAAGACCTTACGAAGGAGATAAAAAGGTTGTTATAATTCATAATGGTGATAAAATGACAGTGCAAGCTCAAAATGCCTTTTTAAAAACTATAGAAGAGCCACCACAAGGAGTATATATAATTATATTAACTGAAAGTTTAGAATTAATGCTAGATACCATAAAATCTAGGAGTCAGTTATATAAGCTTACACCGTTAAGTAATGGTGAGATTGAAAAATATTTATCAAAAATAGGAAAAAGACATGATGAAAAGTATTCTGTTGCTATTGCATATAGTGGGGGCATACCAGGGAGAGCTGAGAGAATATTTGATGATGATAAATTAATAGAAGCAAGGAATATTATTATTGATATATTTAAAAGTACTGCAAAAAGAGATTTAAAGATTCTAAATTATGAAAGTAATCTGGTAAGTTTAAAAATTGATAAGCAAGAAATAATAAATATTATGGCATTATTTATTAGAGATATAATTGTATATAAAGAATTAAATAATAAACAAAAAATTATAAATATAGATAAGTATGAAGAAATTGATGTATTATCAAGTTTACTATCTTATAAAAAGTTAGAATCCATGTTAAAATATATAGACAAGGCAAGAATTAATATAAAAAATAATATTAGTTATTCTATTATTATTAATATGTTACTTATTGGATTTTTGGAGGATTAATAAATGGTGAAAATTGTTGGAATTAGATTTAAAGTTGCTGGTAAAATATATTATTTTGCACCAGGAGATTTAGATATAAAAAAAGGTGACTACTTAATTGTAGAAACTGCTAGAGGAATAGAATTTGGTGAGTGTGTAATAGGAATTAGAGAAGTAGATGATGATGCAATAGTATCGCCACTTAAAAGTGTTATTAGAGTTGCTAATGATGAAGATATATTAAGACACAAAGAAAATAAGAAAAAGGAAGAAAGTGCACTTCAAATTTGTACTCAAAAGATAATTGCTCATAAGCTAGATATGAAATTAGTTGATGTAGAGTATACTTTTGATAATAATAAGGTTATTTTTTATTTTACAGCTGAAGGAAGAGTAGACTTTAGGGAATTAGTAAAAGATTTAGCAACAGTATTTAAGACTAGAATAGAACTTAGACAAATAGGTGTAAGAGATGAAGCAAAAATGCTTGGTGGGCTTGGACCATGTGGAAGACCTATGTGTTGTACTTCATTTTTAGGTGATTTTGCATCCGTTTCTATAAAGATGGCTAAGGATCAAAATTTATCATTAAATCCCACTAAAATTTCTGGGATATGTGGTAGACTTATGTGTTGCTTAAATTATGAACAGAGTACATATGAGGGAATTAGAAAGAGACTTCCAAAGGTAGGAGCCATAGTAAAAACAGAAGAGGGAGTGGGAGAAGTTATTTACAATCATATAGTTAAAGAGATTGTAAAAGTTAAATTGAAAAAAGGCGATGAAGATATTATAAGAGAGTTTAAAATAGATAATGTTGAACTAGTAAAGGGTAGTTATGAGGATATTTCAGATGATAAGCATATAAAACTAGAAATAGAATCCGAAGAAGATAGGAAACTAATAAAAAATCTTATTAATGAAAAGTAGGGATAAATATGAATTCAATTATGAAGATACAAAATTTAAATAACAGTAGTGATGTAAGTAAGATAAATAGTATTATGTCGCAAATAGAAGGCGTTATTGCATGTGAAATTTCTGTAGATAGAAGAGAAATACAGGTTGTATATAATGAAGCTATTGTAAAATTAGAGGATATTATTGGAGATATTGAGGATATTGGTTATATAGTTATATAATTTTTCGAAAATGCTTTAAAAATGATATTTATTGTGTTAATATAGTCTTGTATGAATTAATTATTTTTAGGAGGTGTAATTAATATGGCATATAAAATAAGTGATTCTTGCATAAGCTGTGGAGCATGTGCAGATGGATGTCCAGTTGGAGCTATAAGCCAAGGAGATACACAATACAATATAGATGCAGATGCATGTATCGATTGTGGTGCTTGTGCTAGCACTTGTCCAGTTGGAGCTCCTGCTCAAGAGTAGTATATAATAAAAATCGCCTTTTAGGCGATTTTTTTTATTATAGAAATATTTGTTATTTTGTAAAAATAAAACTGTTGATAAAATTAAAAAAAAATAATATTATTATATCATAATAAAGTCAAAGTAAGTCAAAAACAAACTATTTAAGCGGGTGATAAAAATGGCGAGACTTTCTGATATAATAGAAAAGTTTATTAAAGAGATGATTAATGAAAGTGAAAAAGAGCAAGTACAAATTCAAAGAAATGAATTAGCGAATCAATTTAAATGTGCACCATCACAAATCAATTATGTATTAACTACTAGATTTACTTATGATAAAGGATATGTAATTGAGAGTAGACGTGGTGGTGGTGGTCATATAATAATAAGACAGATATCGTGTCAGGATGAATCAGATAGAAAACAAATAATCTATGATGCAATAGGAAATTCTATTACCTATAATGGAGCTATTTCACTTCTTGAAAATTTATATAATTTAGAAGTGATAAGTAAGAGAGAGTTTGCTATAATGAAAATATCATTAAATGATAGAACATTAATAAATGTTGAAGATAAAAATAAAGTAAGAGCAGATATTATGAAGGCTATGATAATAGAATTATTGTAATGGGAGGAAATAACAGATTATGTTATGTGAAAAATGTAAAAAAAGAGACGCTAGTGTTCATATGATAAAAGTAATTAATGGGAATAAGACAGAAGTATCACTTTGTGAAGTGTGCGCAAAGGAACTTGCTCAAATGCCATTTAATATAGCAGAAATTGCTAATTTAGGAAACTTTAATAATGATGTGAAGTTAGATAATATACTAGGTGGTTTTTTTGATGCATTAAATAAAGGTAAAAAAGCACAAGAGCAAAACAATAAAGAAGAGTATGATGTAGTTTGCAAAAAGTGTGGTTCTAGGCTTTCAAAATTTAAAACAGGAAGAAAAGTAGGCTGTCCAGAGTGTTATGAAAGCTTTGGTGCAGATATAGAAAAGGCATTAAGCTTAATAAATAATACGGGTAAATATGTAGGAAAAGTACCACTAAACGTTCAAAGGGAAATACAAAATAAAAAGGAAATTGAAAAATTAAAGGATAAATTACAAATAGCTATTCAAGAAGAGAATTATGAGGATGCAATAGAATTGAGAGATAAGATTAATTACTTAAGAATCGTATGTGAGGAGGGTGAAAATGCAAAAATTGATTTGTAGTAAGGTAGAGCTTTATAGAAATTTTAAAGATGTAAAGTTTGTTGATTATATGGATGATGAAGATTTGCAAAATAATATAGATATGGTTAGTAATGTAGTAAATGAAGACATTAGTGAGTATGATTTGAAACTAATTAAATTTGACAAAGAGCAGGATGAAATCATTCAGGAACTTTTACAAAAAAGACTTGTAAGTGGGAAGTTTATCAAAAAAGAGGAAAATGCAGCTGTTTTTATAAATGAAGAGCAGAGTATATTGCTTACTATAAATGAAGATGAGCATTTAAAGATATCATCAGTTTCAAATAGCTTAAATTTAAAAGAGGAATTTGAGAATGTAGATAGAATAGATGATATTATTGGAAATAAAATACAGTATGCTTTTAGTGAAAAGTATGGTTATTTAGCATCGAAAATAAATAAAACTGGTAATGGATTGAAAGCTACTGTTATTTTATCCTTACCACTTCTTGAAGCTAATAAAAAAATTCCTGATATAACTAAAAGGCTGGGTGAAGAAGGAATAGTACTTAATAAAATTTATAATGCTGGTATTTATGAAAGTAATTTATTTCAAGTGTATAATCAATTTAAAATTAATGTTACAGAGAGTGAAATAATAGAAAAGTTACAGGATGTAGTTCAAGAACTTTTATTAGAAGAAAGGCAATATGAAGAGAAGCCTTTATACGATGAAATACAGGTAAAAGATAGAGTATTCAGAGCGGAGGCAATATTAAAGAGTGCAAGACTTTTAACAGAAAGTGAAATGTTAAATTTAATAGCTGACATTCGTATGGGGATAAACTTGTCAATTATGGATATTTCTAATGAAACTTTAGATAAAATAGTATTACTTACACGTACTGATAAACTTGAAGAAAATTTATCAGAACCACTTACAGAGATACAAAGGAATATGCTTAGAGCACAAATTGTAAGAGATATATTAGGATAGATTATAGTGGAGTGTGATATAAATGGCTTATGGAAAATTTACTGATAGAGCTCAAAAAGTTATAATGTTAGCTCAAAGAGAATCACAATATTTTAAACATGGATATATAGGTACTGAACATATTCTTTTGGGGATTATTGAGGAAAAAGGTGTTGCTAAAGAACTCTTATATAATTATAAAATAACCTATGAAGCAGTGAAGAATATGATGGAACAATACCTTGGCTTAGGTGAAAATATTATGGCAAAAGGTGAAATTCTTCTTACACCTAGAACTAAGAGAATGTTTGATGACAGTTTTGAGGAAGCAAAGAAATTAAATCATAATTATGTTAGTCCAGAACACCTTTTATTAGCTTTAATAAAGCAAGAAGAGGGTGTTGCATATACTATATTAAGTAAGTTAAATCTTAATTTTAAAGAACTTAATAGGGATTTATTGAATTTGTTAGAAAATCAAAAAGATCAACAACAAGATAGTATTACAAAGGGTAAAGCTAGTACAGAAATGCTAGATAAATTTAGTAGGGATTTAACTGAACTTGCTAAAAGGGAGGAATTAGACCCTGTAATTGGAAGAAAAGAGGAAAATGATAGGATATTAGAGATACTTTGTAGAAGAATAAAGAATAATCCTTGTTTAATTGGAGAACCTGGAGTAGGTAAGACCGCAGTAGTTGAAGGTCTTGCACAGAGAATAGTGGATGGAAATGTTCCAAGTATTCTTTTAAATAAAAGGTTAGTGGCATTAGATATAAGTTCAATGGTGGCTGGTTCTAAATATAGAGGAGAGTTTGAAGACAGATTAAAAAAGGTAATGGAAGAGATAAAGAACAATAAAAATATAATTGTATTTATTGATGAATTTCATACCATAATTGGTGCAGGTGGAGCTGAAGGAGCAATAGATGCATCGAACATATTAAAGCCAGCTCTTGCTAGGGGAGAAATGCAATGTATAGGTGCAACTACTATTGATGAGTATAGGAAACATATAGAGAAAGATTCTGCCTTAGAGAGAAGATTTCAGCCTGTAATGATAGATGAGCCTACTAAGGAAGAGACTTTAGAAATGCTTAAGGGCTTGAGAGATAAATATGAAGCACATCATAGAGTCAAGATTTCTGATGAAGGATTAAATGCAGCTGTAGAGCTTGCTGACAGATATATTAATGATAGATTTATGCCTGATAAGGCTATAGATTTAATAGATGAAGCGGCATCTAAAATAAGAATTAAAAATTTAATAACATCTCCAGAATTAAAGCTTCTTCAAAAAGAGTTAGAGGAAATAACTAGAGAAAAGGAAGAAGCAATAAGAATGCAAAATTTTGAAAAAGCAGCAAGATTAAGAGATAAAGAAAAAGAAACAAAAGAAAAATTTATTAATAAAAAAGAAGCTTGGGACAATAGAAATATTGGTTTAAGTTTAGAAGTTGATAGAGAAAGTGTGGCAGAAGTTGTTTCAAAGTGGACTAAGATTCCAGTAGAAAGGCTTACTGAAAAAGAAGGAGAAAGATTATTAAAGTTAGAGAAAATTCTTAATGAACGTGTAGTTGGTCAAGAAGAGGCGATAGAAGCTGTTTCTAAGGCTGTAAGAAGAGCGAGAGTCGGAATTAGGGACCCAAAACGACCAATAGGTAGTTTTATTTTTCTTGGACCTACAGGTGTAGGAAAAACTGAATTGTGTAAAGCATTAGCAGAAGCTGTTTTTGAAGATGAAAATAATATGATTAGACTAGATATGTCTGAGTATATGGAGAAACATTCAGTTTCAAAATTAATTGGTTCACCTCCAGGTTATGTAGGATATGATGAGGGTGGACAGTTAACAGAAGCTGTAAGAAGAAAACCTTATTCAGTAATTTTGTTAGATGAAATAGAGAAGGCACATCCAGATACCTTTAATATATTATTGCAAATAATGGAAGATGGAAGACTTACAGATGGAAAAGGAAAAGTAGTTGACTTTAAGAATACCATTATAATTATGACTTCTAATCTTGGTGCACATAATATAAATAAGCAAAAAACTATGGGATTTTTAAGCGAAGAATCAGACGAGAATGATTATGCTAAAATGAAAAAGAATGTTTTAGAAGAATTAAAAAATAGTTTTAAACCTGAGTTTTTAAATAGAATAGATGAAACTATTGTGTTCCATAAATTAAATAAGAAAGATATGATTGCCATAGTAGATTTGATGCTTAAAAATATTATTAATAGACTTAAGGAAAATGATATTAATATTGAAATTAATCCTAAGTGTAAAGAATATTTAGTAGATAAGGGTATCGATACAGATATGGGTGCTAGACCACTTAGAAGAACCATAACAAGAGAGCTAGAAGATAAGCTAAGTGAAGAAATATTAAGTGGGAATATTAATTTTGGACAAAAGGTAAAAGTTTCAGTTGGTAAAAAAGGTTTGATTTTTAAAGAATTAGTGAAGAAGTAATTTTTAATACCTATAAGTATAAAAGCTTATAGGTATTTTTTTTGTGTTTTTTGAAAATACTAAAAATAAATAGTGAGGAGTGAAAAAATATGCTTAAACAAAATAAAGAAGTAGATTTATTAATTATTGGTGGAGGACCAGCAGGGCTTACGGCAGCTATTTATGCAGTAAGAGGGAATCTTGAAGTAGTCCTTTTAGAAAGTGAGGTTGTAGGAGGACAGGTTGCTAGCAGTTATACAATAGAAAATTATCCTGGGTTTATAAAAATCACAGGAAAAGACTTAAGTGAAAAGATGTTAGAACAGGCAATGGTTTGGGGAGCTGTGATAGAGCAATTTGATTCTATTTTGAGTATTAAATTAAAAGAGAGATGCAAGATAATAGAAACTGAAAGATATACATATATATGCAAAGCAATAATAATTGCAACTGGAGCTAAACCAAAGAAGCTTCCTATTCCTAGTGAAAGCAAATATCAAGCAAAGGGTGTGCATTATTGTGGCATTTGTGATGGTGCTATGTACAAGGATAAGGATATAGCAGTAGTCGGTGGAGGTAATTCAGCATTACAACAAGCTATATATCTTACTAATTATGCAAGCAAAGTATATATTATTAGACGACATGATTATTTTAATGGTGAAAAACATTTAATAAAAGAGGTCGAAAATAATTCTAAAATACATATATTATACAATACGGATTTGATTGATGTTTTTGGAGATGATTTTGTGGAAGGTGTAAGATTAAGGGATTTAAATTTAAATAAAGAATATGAATTAAAATTAAATGCAGTATTTGGGTTTATTCAAACAGAACCACAAACAGAATTATTTAAAGAAAATATTAAATTAGATGATAAGGGATATATTATTACAGATGAAAATATGCAAACTAATATAGAAGGAGTATATGCTGTGGGTGATGTTAGACAAAAGAAATATAGACAGATAACAACAGCAGTTTCTGATGGAACTATAGCAGGATTAGAATGTTTAAAATATATCAATAAAGTAGGTGAATAATAATGGAATATAAGAATTATGTAAATGGTGAATGGATAGAGACAGAAAATAAATTAGATATACATTCAATTATTGATAACTCTATATTAGGAACAGTGAATTTAGCTAGTAAGGAACAAGTAGATGAAGCTTTTTATGGAGCAAGAAAAGTTCAGAAGGATTGGAAAGATATTTCTATAAGTAAAAAAAGTATAATATTTAGTAGAGTATGTGAGATATTAGAGAGTAAAAAGGAAAAACTAATTAATCTTTTAGTTAATGAAATAGGAAAGGACTTTGTTAGTGCACAATCAGAGATTAACCGTAGCATTGAGTTTATTAATTTTACTATGAAAGAAGCTGGCAGTTTAACAGGAGAAGTATATAAGGGTGGTAACTATAGCGATACTAGTAATAATAAATTAGCTATGTCCTATAGAGAACCAATTGGAGTAGTATTGGCAATCTCACCTTTTAACTACCCTATTAATCTAGCTATATCTAAGATAGTACCAGCTCTTATTATGGGAAATACAGTGGTGCTTAAACCTGCAACTAGAGGTTGTATAGCAGGTATTGAGTTAGCTAAGATATTTGAAGAGGCTGGATTACCTAAGGGGGTTTTTAGTGTTTTAGTTTGTAGAGGTAGTGAAATAGGAGATTATATTGTTACACATAAAGAAGTAGATCTTATAAATTTTACTGGTAGCACGCAAATAGGAGATAAAATAGCTAAAATAACGGGTAGGGTTCCTCTAATAATGGAGCTTGGAGGTAAGGATTCTGCTATTGTGTTAGAAGACGCTGATTTAGATAAGACTGCTAAATGTATTGTTAATGGAGCATTTTCTTATTCTGGTCAGAGATGTACAGCAATAAAGAGAGTCATAGTAATAAATAAAATAGCAGATGAATTAGTAAGGTTGTTAGTTAGTTATATAAGCAATATTGATGATAGTACTATATGTCCATTAATTGATAATAAGTCAGCAGATTATATTGAAGAGTTAATTAATGAATCTAAAAAGGAAGGGGCAAAGTTACTTGTTGGTGGCATAAGAAAAGGAAATTTAATTAAAGTAACTTTATTTGATAATGTAACTAGAGATATGAGGTTAGCATGGGAGGAACCTTTTGGACCAATATTACCAATAATAAGAGTCAATTCTATTGAAGAGGCGGTTTCATTATCAAATGAATCGGAATATGGATTGCAGGCCTCAATTTTTACAACTGATATTAATAATGCTTTTAATATAGCTTCAAAGTTAGAAGTAGGAACAGTACAAATTAATAATAAAACTGAAAGAGGACCTGATAATTTTCCATTCCTTGGGGTAAAAGCATCAGGAACAGGAGTGCAAGGTATAAGAGAATCCTTGTTATCAATGTCACGTCCTAAGGTTGTAGTTATAAATCTATAAATTAATTCCTATAGCATGGATAGCTATAGGAATTAATAATATTATGAGATTTTTAGTGCATTATCTATTGCTTCTTTGTTAAAACCAATAATTATAGTACCATTAATATCTAAGACGGGTACTCCAGTTTGATGAGATTTTTTTATCATTTCTTCTTGATAATTTATATTTTCACCAACGTTTAAATCTTCAAAATCCACATTTAGTTGATTTAGATATTGTTTTACTTTAGTACACCACATACATGTATCAGTAGAATAAACTTTTACCATAAATTATCACTCCTATGTTAATAAAATTCTTTATATTTTTTGTGAAAAAAATTTAATTTATTCATAAAAAATAAAAAAGAATAATTTTATATAGAAAAATTCTGTGTTATTATTATATTAAGAGTAATTATAAAGGAAAGAAAGTTATGGCAAAAAGCAAATCTATTTTTGTATGTCAGGAATGTGGATATGAATCTTTGAGATGGCTTGGTAAATGTCCTGCCTGTAATACTTGGAATACATTTCTAGAAGAGCAAAAAGAAAACACATCTAATTCTGTTAAGAACGTAATAAATAAAAAAATTTTACAAGGTGAGATGCCTAAAAACATTGTTGAAATAAAGTCTAGTGAAAAGGAAAGAATCAAGACTAATCTTAGAGAATTAGACAGAGTTTTAGGTGGAGGCCTAGTAAGAGGGTCACTTACTTTAATTTCAGGAGATCCTGGTATAGGTAAGTCAACATTGTTATTACAAACAGCTAATAATATTGCTTCCAAATATGGAAAGGTTTTATATGTTTCTGGTGAAGAGTCAGAAGAGCAGATAAAGATGAGAGGTGACAGATTAAAGGTGAATACCTCTAATTTATATGTTGTTTCTGAAACGAATTTAGATATCATAGAAGCATATATAGAACAAATGAAACCAATATTTGTAGTAATAGATTCTATTCAGACTATATATAAAGAACAAGTAACATCAGCCCCAGGAAGTGTGTCACAAGTTAGAGAATGTACTAACCAAATAATGAGAATAGGAAAAAGTAATAATATATCTCTATTTATAGTTGCTCATGTGACAAAACAAGGTGAGCTTGCAGGACCTAGAGTGCTAGAGCATATGGTAGATACGGTTTTATATTTCCAAGGAGAGAGAACAGAAGATTTCAGAATTCTTAGAACTATGAAAAATCGTTTTGGAACTACAAGTGAAATTGGAGTATTTGAAATGAGGCAAGAAGGTTTGATGGAGGTATATGATCCATCAAGTATGTTTTTACAGGATACTAGCTATAATCAGGAAGGGTCTGTTGTAGTAGGTGTTATTGAAGGAACAAGACCTATCCTTGTTGAAATACAGGCATTAGTAACAAGTACTAATGCACCAATACCTAGAAGAACAGCAATAGGTATTGATAATCAACGTTTAAGTTTAATTCTAGCTGTTTTAGAGAAAAAATTAAGGATGCCTTTCTATAATCAAGATGTTTATATTAATGTCGTTGGAGGATTAAATATTGATGGACCAGCTGCTGATTTAGGTTTGGCATTAGCAATTTTATCAAGTATTAAAAATTCAAGTATAAAACTTGAGAAAACTGTAATTATTGGTGAAGTGGGATTAACTGGTGAAATAAGACCAGTGGGAGCTGCAGAGCGAATATCTAAAGAGGCTGAAAAGCTTGGATTTAGCAACGTAATAATACCGTTTAGGAATAAAGAAAAAATAAATATGCAGTCAATTAATATAATTGGGGTAAACAATTTAAGAGAGGCTATAAATAAAGTATTTTAATAATGGATGGGTGATTATGTGAGAATAAAAAAGGATATTGAAGTAAAAAATATATTAAAAATATTATGTCCAGGAACACCTTTGAGAGAGGGAGTAGAAAATATACTTAGAGCTAAAACTGGTGGACTTCTTGTGATTGGAGATACAGATGATGTTATGGATATAGTGGATGGAGGATTTTCAATTGACGCAGAATATTCACCATCATATGTCTATGAATTAGCAAAGATGGATGGAGCTATTGTTTTAAGTTCAGATTTAAAGAGGATAATAAGAGCAAATGCACAGCTTGTACCAAGTTCTAGTATATCTACTTTTGAAACAGGTACTAGACATAGAACGGCTCATAGAACAGCACAGCAAACCAATAAAATAGTAGTAGCTATTTCTCAAAGAAGAAATATGATTACTGTTTATAAGGGTGATTTGAAATATGTTTTAAAGGAAACTGGTAAGATTCTTGCAAGAGCCAATCAAGCTATACAAACATTAGAAAAGTATGTTGCAGTGCTAGATAAAGTAATTAATAATTTGAACTTGTTAGAATTTCAAAATGTAACAACTTTGTTAGATGTAGCTACATGTATTCAGAGAACAGAGATGGTAATGAGGATAGTAGAGGAAATAAATATTTACATATTGGAATTGGGTAATGAAGGAAGATTGATTTCAATGCAGATGAATGAACTCGTAAGACATATTGAAAAAGAAGGGCTTCTTCTAATTAAGGATTATTTAGCCAAGGAAAGTGTAGATGCAGACAAAGTGTATGAAGAAATTCAAAAACTTTCGCAAAATGAACTGCTTGATTTAGATTGCATAGCAAGGGAGTTAGGTTATAGTAGTACATCATTAATGGATACATTTGTATCACCAAAGGGATATAGAATATTAAGTAAGGTACAACGAATTCCAGGAAGTGTAATTGATAATTTGGTTAATCATTTTGAAAGTTTTAATAGTATTACACATGCTACAATCGATGATTTAGACCAAGTTGAGGGTATTGGTGAAGCTAGAGCACGAGCAATTAAAAATGGAATAAAGAGAATAAATGACCAAGTTTCACTTATTAAGGAATTATAAAATGGGATTTCAAATAATGGTCAACTAAAAAAGGATTTTTAACTTGAATAGTTAAAAGTCCTTTTTTGTGGTCAAATTTTTTACAGTAACTGATTCTATCTAAATGTAAATTTGCCTAAGGTATTGATTTTATTGAATTCTTGTAACAAAATATCATACAAGTTAATTCCAAGATTATTACATAGAGCTGTTAAATAAAATAAATTATTTCCCATTTCTTGTTCTATTATGTCTCTACATTCATCACATAAGCTACCTTCAATATGTGTATCTAATGAAATATTATTTATTGAATCTTCAGTTGAAAGATTTTGTTTTTTTGCATGAATTTCAATACAACCGCAGTTAGTTACAGATTTGGCTATGGCACGATTAACTCGTGCACTTGATTCAGAGTATTTAGTAAGTAAATCTATTATGCTTTTATGTCTTAATAAGGAATCGTTTACAGAGTTTTGAAAATCATCATATATTATGTCTTTCATAGAGTCTCCTTTTTAATATTTTTATGTTAAAAATTAATTTGAAGGTAATTATATTTTAATATTTATGCTTTTATAATAAATATTATACTTAAAAAAAGATAGGGTGGATGTTATAATAAATACGATTATTTAGATAAGGAGGCTATTATAATGGTTTCAGCTATAATACTTGCAGGTGGTAAAGGGAAAAGAATGAATGCAAATGTAAGTAAGCAATTTATAAAAGTTAATAATAAACCTATTATTTATTATACTCTTAAAAAATTTTTAGAGTGTAGTCAAATTGATAACATTGTGTTAGTTCTTTCTAAAGAAGAAATTGAATATTGTAAAAAAGAAGTTTTAGATAAATATAATTTAAATGTAGATTACATAGTTGAAGGTGGAAAGGAAAGGCAGGATTCTGTATATAATGGGCTAAAGGCATTAAAGAATACAGATATTGTATTAATCCATGATGGAGCAAGAGCCTTTGTATCTGAAAAAATTATTATAGATGGAATTAATTATGCTAAAAAATATGGTTGTGCAGCACCTAAGGTTATTCCTAAGGATACAATAAAAGTCAGAGATGATGATTCTTTTTCAAAAGAAACTTTAGAAAGAAATATTTTGTGTGCAGTACAAACACCTCAAGTCTTTAAATATGATGTTATTATGGAGTGTCATGAAAGAGTTAAAAAGGAGAATATTTCTGTAACTGATGATACAATGGTGGCAGAGAGATATAATAATAAAGTTTATTTGTATGATGGAGATTATAATAATATAAAAATTACAACACCAGAGGATTTAATTTTAGCAGAATATTTATCCAAATTATGTTGACATCATTTTTTGTAAAAGTTATAATAAACAATAAATTTAATATTAAGCTATGACGAAGAATAGTAAAAGTATGTTACTTATTTAGAGAGAAAATCCATCGGCTGTAAGATTTTTTAAGAAGTACTTTGAACCAGCTTCTGAGCTATAGGTAAAAACTATCGGTTTAATACCGTTATCATTATTAGAGAACAAATTTAGGTGGTACCGCGTATAATTTCGCCCTATTGAGATATAGGACGAATTTTTTTTTATTTTTAGAATATGGAGATGATTGATTATGAAAATGTCAAAAATGTTAATGCTAACTTTAAGAGAAGTGCCAGCAGAGGCAGAAATAACTAGTCATAAGTTAATGGTTAGATCTGGAATGATGAGAAAGATGGCATCAGGAATATATAATTATATGCCACTTGGTTTAAAAGCTTTAAAGAATGTTGAAAACATAATTAGAGAAGAAATGAATAATGCAGGCGCACAAGAATTTTTAGCATCAGCACTTTTGCCAGCAGAATTATGGCAAGAATCAGGAAGATGGGACGTATATGGAGCAGAAATGTTTAGATTAAAGGATAGGAATGCAAGAGATTTCTGTTTAGGACCTACTCATGAAGAGGTATTTACTGATATTGCTAGAAATGAAATAAAATCATATAAGCAATTACCTGTTAATTTATATCAAATTCAAACTAAGTATAGAGATGAAAGAAGACCAAGATTTGGAGTTATGAGAAGTAGAGAATTTGTTATGAAGGATGCTTACAGCTTTGATAGAAACCAAGAAGGTTTAGATTTAACTTTCGATAAGATGCATGAAGCATATGTAAAAATCTTTAACAGATGCGGATTAGATGCGAAATGTGTTGCAGCTGACTCTGGTGCAATAGGAGGTTCTAATTCAAATGAATTTATGGTTAAGTCAGAAGTTGGAGAAGATGATGTTGTATTCTGTACAAAATGTGATTATGCAGCCAACATTGAAAAAGCTGAATGTATACCAGAAAAGGCTGAAGCTGAAGAGTTAAAGGAAACTAATAAGGTTGAGACACCTAATATAAGAACAATAGAAGAATTAGCAAATTTCTTCAATATTTCAGTTAAAAAGCTTGCTAAGACTCTAATTTATAATGCAGATGGAAAGATAGTAGCTGTAATGGTTAGAGGAGATAGAGAAGTAAACGAAGTTAAGGTGACTAATGCCCTTGGTGGAGTTATTGATTTACAGATGGCAACTCCAGAAGAAGTAATGAAAGCAACAAATGCTCAAGTGGGATTTGCAGGTCCAATAGGATTAAATGTTGATGAGTTATTAGTAGATGCTGAAGTTAGCAATATGTATAATTTCGTTGTGGGAGCTAATGATACAGGATATCATATAGAAAATGTTAATTATGGAAGAGACTTTGAAGGAAAAGTTGGAGATTATAGAAATATAATTGAAGGTGAAATATGTCCAGTTTGTGGAGGAAAAATAACTATATCAAGAGGTACTGAGGTTGGACATATATTTAAGTTAGGAACAAAATATTCTAAGGCAATGAATGCTAATTTCATTGATGAGGATGGTAAGGAAAAACCATTCTTAATGGGTTGCTATGGTATTGGTGTAACAAGAACTTTAGCATCAATAATAGAGCAACATAATGATGAAAATGGAATAGTATGGCCACTTTCTGTAGCTCCTTATCATGTTTCTGTTATTCCTGTAAACATCAAAGATGAAGAGCAAATGAAGATAGCTGAAAAGTTATATGAAGAACTATTGGCATTAGGAGTAGAAGCTTTACTTGATGATAGAAATGAAAGAGCAGGAGTTAAATTTAAGGACTCAGAACTTATGGGAATACCAATGAGAGTAACAGTTGGTAAGAAGATTACTGATGGTGAAGTTGAATTTAAGCTAAGAGAAGGCGGAGAAAATGAAACTATCAAGATAGAAGAAGTAATAGGAAAGGTAAAACAAGTATTTGAGAAAAATAATATAAAAATTAAATAGGAGGTAAATGTATGAAGATATACAATTCTTTGACAAGAAAAAAAGAGGAATTTAAACCTATAGATGAAAATGAGGTAAAGATGTATGTATGCGGACCAACAGTATACAATTATTTTCATATAGGAAATGCTAGAACTTTTATCGTTTTTGATACAGTTAGAAAGTATCTAGAATACAGAGGATATAATGTTAAGTTTGTTCAGAATTTTACAGATATTGATGATAGAATGATAAATAAAGCAAATGAAGAAAATACTACTGTAAAAGAAGTTGGAGACAAGTATATTGAAGAGTATTACAAAGATGCTGATGGATTAAATGTTGCAAGAGCAACTTGCAATCCAAGGGCTACAGAGTATATGGACCAAATAATTGACTTTGTTAGTGAACTGATTGAAAAAGGCTATGCCTATGAGTCAGATGGTGATGTATATTTTGAAACCAATAAATTTAGTGAATATGGGAAGTTATCTGGTCAAAATTTAGAAGATTTACAAGTTGGAGCAAGTAATAGATTAAATGTAGAAACTAATAAAAGGCATCCAATGGATTTTGCAATTTGGAAGGCTCAAAAACCAGGAGAACCTGCTTGGGAAAGTCCATGGGGTATGGGAAGACCAGGCTGGCATATAGAGTGCTCTTGCATGGCAAAAAATATTCTAGGTGACACTATAGATATTCATGCTGGAGGAATGGATTTAAAATTCCCTCATCATGAAAATGAAATAGCACAAAGTGAAGCTTTAACAGGAAAGAAGTTCTCAAATTTTTGGATGCATTCAGCATACATTAATGTTAATGGTGAGAAGATGTCAAAGTCTTTAAATAATTTCTTTACAGCTAGAGATGTGCTAAAAGAATATAGTGTTGATGCCATAAGATTTTTCATATTATCAGCTCACTATAGAATGCAAATTAATTTTAGCAAGGAAGTTTTAGATTCGGCAAAGGCATCAGTTGAAAGACTTTATAATACAATTAATAACTTAGAAAATTTAATTAATGAAGTATCAAGAGAAAAAATGGATGAAAATGAACAAAAATATCTTGATTCTTTGGATAAATATAGACAAAAATATATCGAAAAAATGGATGATGATTTTAATACAGCGGATGCAATAACTGTATTATTTGAATTAAGTAAGGATATAAATACTAATGTTACTATTGAATCATCAAAGGAATTAGCTACTAAAGCATTAGAATTATTTAGAGAATTAGGTCAGCCTCTTGGACTTTTACAAAAGTCAACACAAGTTAGCCTAGAGGATGAAATCGAAGAGTTAATTAAGCAAAGGCAAGAAGCACGTAAAAATAAAGACTTTGCTTTGGCAGATAAAATAAGAGATGATTTGAAGGCAAGAGGAATAGTGCTATTAGATACACCACAGGGTGTCAGATGGCGTATTGATAAGTAGAATATTAAAATTATTAAAGGAGAAAAGAGAGCATAATAATTCTCTTTTTTCTTTTATATTAATTCAAGGGAGTAAATATGTTAGATGATTTAAGAATATCAGAATATACTAAGGAAGAAGCAAAACAATTGAATCCACTTCAATTAGCGTTTATTGGTGATGGAGTTTTTGAAATTTTTGTGAGAAATGAAATATTGTATTCTAATAAAGAATTATTGCCTAATAAAATGCATAAAGAAGCTATAAAATTTGTTAAGGCAAAGAGTCAAGCCGAAATTATACATAAACTAGAAGATGAGCTTAATGAAGATGAGATGTATATCTATAAGAGAGGAAGAAATGCAAAGTCTGCTACAGTACCTAAAAATGCTGATGTAAGGGATTATAGAATGGCTACTGGATTTGAAGCTTTAGTTGGATATCTATATTTAACCGGAGAAAAGGATAGATTAAGCTATATATTTGATGAGAGTATAAAATTAATAAAATTGAAGGGTGTGAAGAAATGAAAAGAGAAAATGATAGAAGAGAAGAACGTGAAGATTTAATTATAGGACGTAATTCAGTAATGGAAGCTGTTAAAGGTGATAGAACTATTGAATGTATTTATCTAGCTAAAGGGGAAAAAGAGGGTTCTATAAACGCAATAATAAAAAAGGCTAGGGAAAGAAAAATAGTCATAAAAGATGTTGATAAAAAGAAATTAGATGTTATGTGTGATGGGATGAATCACCAAGGAATAATTGCTAGGGTTACTCCATATAAATATTTTACAGTTGATGATATTTTAGAGGATGCAGAGAAAAAAGGAGAAAAGCCATTCATATTGATACTAGATGAACTTGAAGATACACATAACTTAGGTTCTCTTGTTAGAACAGCAGAGTTATGTGGAGTCCATGGAATAATAATCCCTAAGAGAAGAAATGTATCTGTTACTATGGCAGTATATAAAGCATCCGTTGGAGCAATTGAACATGTTAAGGTAGCAAAAGTAACCAACATAAATAATACTATTGAAGAACTAAAGGATAAAGGAGTTTGGATATATGCTGCTGATATAGCAGGAAAAGAATATAGCTATGAAGTAGATTTTTCAGGAAGCTGTGCTATTGTAGTAGGAAGTGAAGGAAGAGGGATATCTAAGCTTACATTAAAGAAGTGTGATAAGATAGTTAAGATTCCAATGGTTGGGAAAATAAATTCTTTAAATGCATCTGTTGCAGGTGGAATTATGATGTATGAAGTGTTAAAAGGTAGATTAAAGTAAAACTTTGTAAGTGCATAGTAAAAAAGAAAAATAAGGCTTCGCAAGGCTGAAATATTGACTTGATAAAGCACTGTGAGTTATAATTTAAAAGGTATTATTGAGAAATTTGGAGGGACGACAGAGTGTATAGTAAGAATTGTTTAGAAGATTCAAAGTTCCAAAATAAAACAGATGAAGAAATAGTAATAGAAGCAAAAAATAACAATTCATTAGCACAAGAATTTATAATATCAAAGTATGAAAACTTTGTTAAAGCAAAGGCTAAATCATATTTTTTGATAGGCGCTGATAAGGAAGATATTTATCAAGAGGGGATGATAGGTTTATATAAAGCTATTAGAGATTTTAATCCTGATAAATTAACTTCATTTAGAGCTTTTGCAGAAATATGCGTAACAAGACAAATTATTACTGCTATAAAAACAGCTACAAGGCAAAAGCATATTCCATTAAACACTTATGTCTCTTTAAACAAGCCAATATTCGAAGAAGAGTCTGAAAGAACCTTACTTGATGTTTTAGCCAGTCTTAAAATTACAGATCCAGAGGAGTTAGTAATTAGTGAAGAACAGATGGAATATATTCAAAGTGAGATTAAGAATGTGTTATCAGACTTAGAACAAGAAGTACTCAAATCATATTTAGATGGAAAGTCATATCAAGAAATAGCATGCGATTTAGATAGACATGCAAAATCTATCGATAATGCACTTCAGAGAGTTAAAAGAAAGCTTGAAAAATGCCTAAATATAAAGGATGCTTAGTTATTGACAAAAGCAAAAAAAGATAGTAAAATCTATAATTGGTATATTGAAAATAAACCAGTATATATTGCTTACGTATTTTTATATAGTAAATATGCTTCTAATAAGGCATTTTTACCATATTATTATCGTAAGTTCCAAAATATAATTAAAAAATAAAATTGAAAAACACCAGGCAAGGTGTATTTGTTAAGGAGGAGTATTTAGAAATGGCAAAGGAAAAATTCGAAAGAAGTAAACCCCATGTAAACATTGGAACAATCGGTCACGTAGACCACGGAAAGACAACATTAACAGCTGCAATCACAACAGTATTAGCAAAAAAAGGATTTGCACAAGCATTTGACTATGCTGCAATCGATAAGGCACCAGAAGAAAAAGAAAGAGGAATCACAATCAATACATCACACGTTGAGTATCAAACAGAGAACAGACACTATGCTCACGTTGACTGTCCAGGACACGCTGACTACGTAAAGAACATGATTACAGGAGCAGCACAAATGGATGGAGCAATCCTAGTTGTATCAGCAGCAGATGGACCAATGCCACAAACAAGAGAACATATACTATTAGCATCAAGAGTAGGAGTTAACTATATAGTAGTATTCTTAAACAAAGCAGATATGGTAGACGATCCAGAATTATTAGAATTAGTTGAAATGGAAGTTAGAGAATTATTAAGTGAATATGAATTCCCAGGAGA
>JALENK010000017.1 GCA_022767515.1 Clostridium sp. | reverse complement strand
GAATTTTATTCCAACTTTCGCCGTCTGTGGTATATTCCCCGATAATTGATACTTTTGCAGATTCTGTATCGACTGCTTCTGTTTGATAACTAACGGCAGTCCATACAAATAAAAAGGCAAATAAAAGCAATATGCCAAGAGCACCTGTGAGAATAAAGGCTTTTGTATTATTCTTCAATTCTGAATCACCTCTGTTTCCTTAATTATACACCATTATATACTGATTTTTGCAACAAAACAAATGAATTTAAAAAAATTTTTAAAAAATCAAAGAAATTTTATAATTTTAAAAAATTTGTCCGTATTTTGTCATAGTCGGTATTATATTATATGACTGTAACAAAGAGAACAGCTCTTAATACTTAAAAGGAGGCCATTAAATGAACAGGCAGTAAATGAATTATCCGGTCATTACATTATTTAATAAAATTTTGGAGGAAAAATTATGTTTGATTATTTACAAAACTATTTAAGCACAGTTCACATTTCCGCATTATTAATTTTACTCGGAATTGTTCTTGGAACATTACTTGTTATTTACGCAGTTACCGTTATTGCGTGGTGGAAAATTTTTAAAAAAGCAGACCAACCCGTATGGAAATCTATTATTCCGTTCTATAACGGTCATATAGTGTATAAAATTTGTTGGAAACCTGCATTTTTCTGGCTTATGTTAGTCCTTGCAGTTGCAGGAATGGTTATGACAGGATATATATTCTCATCAGTCGGTTTTGAAACAATTATTTATATTATCGGTTGCGCTTTTCTTCTGCTTGCACTTTACATTGATGTTCTTCATTCGTTCAAGCTTTCAAAAGCATTCGGTCACGGAACAGGATTTGCAATCGGATTAGTTTTTCTGCCGACAATCTTCTGGTTGATTCTTGCTTTTGAAAAATCGCAGTATATCGGCATAACGGAAAATGCTACTAATACTTCAGGAACCATTGATTAACTTCAATTTTACATTTGAAATGGTAAGGCTCGCCTCCACCAAATAAGAACCGCAATTTTGATACAATGTAACAAGATTGCGATTCTTTTCTTTTGTTGTTTGGATTTTATATAGGTGTAGTGGTATATATTTTTAATTGATATTATAAATATTGAAAAGTTTTTAATAAAGTGTTAGTATCAAAAGTATTAATTCAAAATATAAAATAATATTTATGCCAATTATTTTAGTAGAAAGGCGATAGTATTATGAAAAAAGTTTTATTTATATTATTAATATTTATTATTGTTGCAGGAGCAAATTATTTAGGAGGGAAAAATATTTTATTTACAACTAAGAATGAAAATTTAGAAAAAATTTCTGATATTGCTTATGATTCTAAAAATGATACCAATTATCGTGTATATATTAAGGAAAAAGAAAATGATACTAAATATACACCTTTTTTAGTATTAACATCAAATTATAATGATGCTTGTTTATTGATAAGGGAACATTTATTGGATGATTTGCAGGAATATAATAAATCTAGTGAGTATGGGTCGTATTATAAAGATAGTGAAATAGATAAGTATTTAAATAAGAATTATTTTAACAGTCTTTCTAAAAGGTTGCAAGAAATAATAATTACAACAGACCTTGAAATAGCAACAAAAAATGCAATTGATACACATAAAAAAGAAAATGAGGTTATAAAAAGGAAGATTTTTTTACTTTCAGCAACAGAAATTAATGCATCATTAACAAGTACGACCGTTAAAGAGGGGAAAGAATTACTTTATTTTAAAAATATAGATAATAGAATTAGAACATATGAAAATGGAGAAGCGGATACTTGGCTTTTAAGAAGTGCTGCACTTTATGATGGTAATAGTATAATTACTGTTATAAGTGATGGGGGAGTAGGAATAGCTGAATTAAACGGTGTAGACGGTCCAATTAAGATTTCTGTTATGCCGGCTTTTTGTGTTGATAAAAATACACCAATCGTTAAAAGAGATGATTTAATAGAAGGGCAAACAGTGTTTTGTATTCAATAGTTCATACAAAAACAATGACTTTTTAAGTCTTTATATATTTTTTTTTATTGTATCTAATTTTAGGGGGAGAAATTAAAAAAAACCATATCATTTTTTATTTCATTAATGCTTTTAATTAGTATTCTTCCAGCTACAAATTTTGCCTTTGGTAAAGAAGTACAAGTTAAAAGATATTCTGTTCTTGTACTTGATGTTTCTGGTACAGCTAGTTTCATAAGTGGTGGAACTACTATTTATACTGCTGATTCAGCTATTGATTATGTTAAGCAATCAGCATCCAGTTTTCTTTCAGGTGTAGTAAATGCAAAAGGGGATAATTATGTAGCAGTTGTAGCTTTTTCAAAAAATTCTGTAGTCGTAAAAATGGAATAAATCTTCTTGCTGATGATATTATTGGTAGCAGAAAATATTACTATGATAATTTACAATATGCTATAAGACAAATTATGGGGATAGTAATGGATTATTATGGAGCAAAAAATGGTCTAAGTAATTATGGTAAAGAAGTGTTTGATAATTTCTGTAAGGATTTAAAGGAATTATTTTCATTTGATAGTATTACGTATATAATGTCTCCTATGTTAAGTATAAACCCATTCTATAGCTATGAGAGCAGAGTTAATGATGTAATGTCACGTTTATCTAAAAAGGTTGCTGTTTTATTTAAGGAATTTGCAGAAATTGATGGGTTTATTGATTCTGTAACTGATATTTTAGGCAAAACTATTAAAAAAGTTGCTAAAGAGGTATGGGATAATAATACAGACTCTATAAATACAGTAAGTAAATTAGTTGATGTTCTTGTAACAAGTGGATTCCAGCCACATTATCCAGAAGTTTGTTTAGCATGGTGTCGTTCATTAGACCCTAATTATAATACTGATATCGAACAAAATAATGGTTCTACTACTAGAATAATTCGTATTAATTGTCCAGTAGATATTAAAGTTTATGACAGTAATGGTGAACTTGTTGCCTCTATTGTTAATGATATACCAGATGAGTCAGTAAATGGAGTAATTAATTATGTTAATGATAAGGGTGAAAAGATGTTATATCTTCCTTGTGATGAAACATATAATGTTAAAATAACTGCAACAGATGATGGAAAGGTAAATTATTCTATTAGTGAGTATAGTTATATTTATTCAAAGAATACAAAGCTACAGAATTACTATGATATTCCAATACAAAAAGGGGATAATTTAGAAGCGATAGTTCCTGCTATCACTGAAAAAGAATCAAATAATAATGATATTAATGGTTCATTAGCGAAGTATTCACTTTATCATAATGATATACTTTTAAATTTCAATGAAGAGATTTTGGGTGAACAAATCGATAATGAGAAATATAGTGTTAACCTTAAAACTAGCGGTAATAGTGGATATGTTACTGGTGCTGGTACTTATACTAAAGGTAACTTTGCACAGCTTGAAGCAGGTACTCTTCCTAATGGTAAGTTCCTTGGATGGTATGATGGAGAAGAACTATTATCTACAGATGCTAAATATAGATTTGCAGTAACTAAGGATATAGATATTACTGCTAAATTTACTGATATTGAATTCCGTAAACTTGATGTTGAGACAAGTGAGGGTGGCTTCGTTAGTCTTGAAGATGGATATTATCCAGCAGATGTTGAAATTTCGCTTGAGGCTGTTGCAAATGATGGATATGAATTTGTAGAATGGCAAACTGTTAATGGTGGAATTATAGAAAATTCACAATATGATAAAACTAAATTTACTATGACGGATAGTGATACAGTTTTAAAAGCTATATTTAAGCAAAAAGATGTATCAGATAAAGACGAAAATAAAGACGAAAATAAAGACAAAGATGAAAATGAAGACAAGGATAAAAATGAAGATGAAAATAACAAAGTAAATGGTGATAATGATAATTCAAATGACACAGAAACTGGAGATGTAGCTAATGCTAACTTATGGATTATGTTAGTATTAATGAGTGTAATTATATTGTCTGCAGGAAAAATTTATAAGAAAAAAGTTAATAAATAGTAAAGAAACTGTTGCATTAAATAATTAGTGCAACAGTTTTTTGTTAGGTTTAATCTATGTATAAAAAATTTAATAAATGTTAATATTTTGTTAATTGTATAAGATGAAAATATAAAATATAATTATTATAACAAAATATCTGTAAACGTTATATTCATGCTATTTTAGCAAAATATACCATTTAATTATAGTAAAAAATATTATGAAAGGAAAAGTATAATGAGTTAAAGCATCTTTTACTATGTTTTCATTATACAGGGTAGCTAAATGAATAAGAAGATTTTATCACTTTTAGTAACTATTTTATTAGTTGTATCAATGTTTGGATGTTCTAAAGATAGTAATTCTACAACTAATACAACTGATAAGGAAAATGTCTCTTTAACAGTTTGGGGAGATAAAGAGGATAATGAATTATTATCTGAGATAATAGAGGGTTTTAAGAAGGAATATGCTAATGAAGCTGATTTTGATATTAAGATTGGAGCTGTAGGGGAAGCTGAATGTAAGGAAAAAATTATTTCTGATATACATAAGGCTGCTGATGTGTTTGCATTTGCAGATGACCAAATATCAGTACTAGCTGCTTCAGGAGTATTAGAGCCTATATATAATGCCGATAAGGTTAAGGAAGAAAATGTTGATGGAGCAGTAAAAGCAACAATAATTAATGATAAATTATATGCTTATCCAATGACAGCTGATAATGGATATTTTTTATATTATAATAAAAAGTATTTATCTGAATCAGATGTACAGACTCTTGAAGGTATTTTAAATTCTGCAGAAAGAAATAATAAAAAATTTGCTATGGATTTAGGTAGTGGATGGTATTTATATTCATTTTTTGGAAATACAGGACTTAAGATGGGACTAAATAACGATGGAGTAACTAATTATTGCAATTGGAATACAAATGAAGGAAATGTTTCAGGGTTAGATATAGCAAAATATATAAATAATATGGCGGTTAAATCTAGTTTTATAAATGTAATGGATGATGGTTTAATTAAAGGAATGGAAGATGGAAGCATAATAGCAGGAATAAGTGGAGTATGGCTAGATTCAAAAATGAAAGAAATTTTAGGAGATAGTTATGCCGCAGAGAAACTACCTACATATAATTGTGCTGGAAAAGACATTCAGATGAGCACATTAACTGGATATAAGCTTATAGGGGTTAATTCATATTCTAATAACAAGGATTGGGCTATGAAATTAGGAGAATGGATTACAAATGAAAAGAATCAAAGCTTACGTTTTGAAAAAAGAGGACAAGGACCAGCTAATAAAAATGCAGCTAAGGTAAGTAAATCAGTGGCTATAGAAGCATTGTTAAAGGAAGCTGAATTTGGACAATTACAAAGAATAGGTGCTAATTATTGGGATCCAATGCATGATTTTGGTTTGACCTTAAGTTCAAGAAGTATGTCAGAAGGTGAAATTTCAAATCTTCTAAATGATACAGTTAAGGGTATTACTAAATCAATAATTAAAGAATAGGGGGCTGATACTTATGAAAGGATTAAATAAAAAAAATCATAAAAGTGTAAAGCTTACTTTAATGATTCCTATTGCAATTTTAGCGGCAATATCGATACTATCAAATTCACTAGCTGTACTTAATATATATAATGTAAGTAAAAATGCTACCAATATTTCAGAAAATTATCTAAATAGTATAATTGAGCTCGAAGAAATAAAACAAAAAACACAAGATATTCATAGATTATCATTATCTCATATAATAGCAACTGATTTATCTACAATGATTTCTATTACAGAGAATATTAAAGCACAAGAAAAAGAAATAAGCGAAAGGTTTGATAGCTTTAAGAAAAGCTTAGATGATAATAATAGTCAAGTATATGATAATCTTATTGGGGCTTATAAAGAACTAGATTATTCTCTTTCTACATTATTAACATTTAGTGCTAGTAATAAAGTAGAAGAGGCTTATGCTTGTGCTAATGGGGAGCTTTCTAAGGCCAATGAAAAAATGCAGTCAGTTATTGATGAAATTATATCATCAGCTACTAATAGTATAGAAATTGCAAAAGATGATTTAAATACTGTTAAAAGGGTAGCACTAATAGTTAATACTATTACTATTGTTATCATAGCATCTGCTGTAGTCTATACATTATTTATTGTTAATAAGCGTGTTGTAAAGCCTATTACCTTAGCAGAAGAAGAGGTTTCATCAATTATAAAATCATTCCAGGATAAAAATGTGGACTTAAATAAAAGAATATCTGTTAAATCAGAGGATGAAATTGGAATCTTAGTAAGTGGAATTAATATGTTTATTTCAAAGCTTCAAGATATATTAAAGGTTATAGTAATCAATTCGGGTAATATGGATAAAATAGTTAATGAAGTAATGGACAATGTCAATAAGCTAAATGGTGTAACATCAGACCTTTCAGCACTATCAGAAGAATTATCAGCTACTATGCAACAGGTTTCAGAAAATTCATCAACTATTAATGAAAATACTGAACAAGTTAAAACTAAGGTTAATAATATATCAGAACGTTCTAAGGAAATTAATGATTATTCAGTTATAATGAAGAAAAATGCTTCTGAAATAGAGTATAGGGCAAGAGTGAATATGAAAAATACAAATAAAAAGCTTGAAGAAATTTTAGGAGTATTAAATAAGTCAATAGAAGATAGTAAAAGTGTAGAACAAATTAATGATTTGACTATAAATATTTTAGATATATCAAATCAGACTAATCTTTTAGCACTTAATGCGAGTATTGAGGCTGCTAGGGCTGGTGAAGCAGGAAAGGGGTTTGCTGTTGTAGCTGACGAAATAAGTAATCTTGCAGAATTAAGTAAAGAGGCTGCTAATAATATTAAACAGATAAATGAAATAGTTACTGAAGCTGTTGTCAATTTAGCAGACCATGCAAGTGATTTAATATCTTATATGAATACGTCTGTATTACCAGATTTTGAATCATTTGTTCAAGCTGGAAGTAAGTACAAAGAAGATTCTACATATATTCATAAGGTTATGGATGATTTTACAGTAAAGACTAATGAGCTTAATAATGCTACACAAGAGATAGCAAAATCTATAAATTTAATATCATTAGCTATATCAGAAGGGGCTGATGGAATTGATGGAATGGCAGAAAGTACTCAAAAGTTTGCTGTTGATGTAGAGGATATAACAGCTCAAATGCAAACTAATCAAGAAATAGCTACAAAACTAAAAAAAGAGACTGAAATATTTAATAAATTATAAGTTAAACAAAAAATGGGTATCGCACTATTTGCGATACCCATTCTTTACTTAATATTATGAGTTACTTAATTTCTTTGCAACATAATCCTTTAAATAATCGTTATCTTCAGGCATTTGACATCCAATAATATATGTACCATCGTCATTAGAACAACGAATTATATGTCCACAAAGGTCTGAACATTCAAAAATTTCAAAATCATTAATATGTATTGTAATATCTTTGTTCTTACTATCAGCAAAAAATTCATTCTTACAAAGTATTTCAAAGGAATTAGCACTAATGTTTGATAAATTTCCTTCAAATATTTCATTAGTATCCTTAATTTTAATAGTACAAGAATTTGAAATATCAATATGAGGATATTTCTTACGATTAAATATTTTTGGAATAGAAGTAATATTAGCAATAAATAAGTTTCTTTCTTTATTATAAGTAATTTTAGAATCCTCCCATGTAAAAATTATATTACCAGCAGTAACATTAATAGAAGCTGTAGTTAAATTTTCAATTGAAGGTTTATCTATAAATTCAATTACAAGCTTATCTTGATTTTGTTCTATAAGTTTACCATGATAAGCACTAGAATTATCATTATTAAAATATGCATATAATCTCATTCCAGTTTGTACATCATCTATTCCCATAAATCCATTAGTTCCAAGCTCACACATAAGTCCTTGAATAATATTTTCAATTTCATCTATGTTATAAGCACTTTCGTCATATTTACTAACCATACGCTTATTTATAGTATAAGAATCTTTTATTGATTCAGTCATTGTATTAACAATTTGTGATACATTATTCATATTTTGTACAAGCTGTTTGTTAGAAGACTCTACTTCTTTTATAGCATTATCTATAGCATTTATATTGTTACCAAGTTTAGATGAATCAATTGTTATCTTGTTAATATTTTTATCAGTTTGCATTACCTTATTAAGAGTAGTTTGAATAATTTTAATAGTTTCTTCAATAGAAACTGTCATTTTTTTGGAAATCTTATCTAAACGTGTAAGGGCATCTTGAATTTGTTCTGATGAATCTTTTGTATCAATACTTAGAGTACGTATTTGTTCAGCAACAACAGCAAAGCCTTTTCCAGCGTCACCAGCACGTGCAGCTTCTATTGAAGCATTAAGAGCTAGAAGATTAGTCTGGCTTGAAATTGTATTAATTGTACTTGTTTCCTGTTTTACCTTTTTAAATTCATCTGAGAATGTATGTAAAATATTTTCAACTTCATTAGATAAATATGACATAGTTTCCGTAGTTTTTAAAAGACTTTTTAGGTCATTAGAGCTAACCTCAGCATGATTAATTGTTTTATTAGTAATAGAAACTATATTATCAATCATAGAGGAAACATTTTCTATTTGAGAATCTATATCGTTTGTCATATTCATTGAAGAAGTAGTATGTTCATATAACTTTGAATTGTTATTTGTAAGAGTATCTATGCTCTTAAGCACAATATCAGAACCATGCTTGTTTTCAGAGGCAAGCTCTTGGATAACATTAATTCCATCAATAATAGTATTACTAGCTGTTTTAACCTTTTCAACTGTAGTAACAACTCTGTTTAAATCATTCTTAATACTATTTGTTAATGCACCATCTGCTTCGTTTAAATGGCGTATTGACATTATATAGCATATATAGCACAGAACGATACAAGATAGCTCTAATTGGTAGTTTTTTATATCCACAATTGAGTTGCAGTTAAGTACAATGGCACGGAATAAAGCGCTTGCAACAATTATAAGTGAATTGAAAATACCACAACCAAGCATGAATTTACGATCTTTATAAATTACAAGTAAGCTTGTAACAGGAAGAACATAAGTAACTGCAATTGGAGAAGCTGTAGTGCACATTATAAATGTATAAAAAATGCCATAACCAATTACAAGGTCATATTTGTAATAATTAGAAGCTTTTCCTTTAAACTTGAGAATGAATTCACCTATAAAAAAAGGAAGCCAGCATAACAATGCGAAAATAATAAAGTTTGTCTTAGGATAAAATCCATTTGCTGTATCTGAGCCATAATTTAAGGTTAATAAAATAGAAAAAATTAACCATATTCTTCTAGCCTTAGTATTAGCTTTAGCTTTGAAAATGTTTTCATCACAATTCATAGAAATATCAATCCTTTCAAAATTAGTATTGGGTTAAAAAGTCAATCATAGATTTTATTGTATCTTTACTTTCTTTTATAAATGGTTTAAACACGCTAAATGCATGAGTAAGCTCTGAATTTTTAGGATAATTATCTAATTTGTGAGGTATATTATAATTTGTTAAAGCCTTCTCAAAATTTAATGTATAATTCTGAAGAAAATCATTATGACTTGTAACAAGATAACAAGGTAAAAGTGAACTTATAATTTCAGGGTTTTCAGGATTTATATATGGTGCAAAAATACTTTTTTTATATTTTTTTCCATAAAGATAAGATGGAAGAAATAGTCCTATTTTATCAAATTTAGTAGTATAGAACATACCACTAATAAAAGCAAGTGCTTTAAAATTAATTATTGAAGCCTTAATATTTGTAGCCTGTTCAAGTGATTTAGATTTTTGCATAGCTACTGAATAAAGAAGAAGAAAAGCACCACCACTATCAGCAGTTCCATATATATGAGATGGGTCTCCATTATCCGAGATAATTCTACTGTTTATATAATCCATAGCTCTTGATACATCATCTAATTGGTCAAAAAAATTACAATCAGGAACAAGTCTATATTCTATACTGTAAACCATAAATCCAAGTGAGCTTATTTCAGCACAGAAATATTTGTTAAACTCTTTATTTCCAAGTAATAATCCTCCTCCATGAATATTTATTATAACTGGAAGAATTTCATTAGTTTTATCCTTTGGACGATAAATATCAAGCCTGTGAGCTAAACAGTCATCATCAGAATATTTAATGTTAGTTTTAATTTCTATATTATCTGGTAAAGAAAGCACTTTATCTCTTTCCTTACATGAATTTTCAAAGTCTTGTCTTTGTTTATAAAAACTTTTTTTAAGTAATTTACCCATGTTTCAATACCCCATTAAAATCATTTTTATATACTTAAATTTTAATGTATTTTGATAGGGCTTTCAACAATATTAAACTAGTTTAAATTTTAAATTTTTGAGAATAATGTTAACAAATAAATATTAGATTGTTATTAATTAAAGATAAATTTATAATAATAATAAGTATGATAATAGGTAGGTGATAGTTTATGAAAATAGATTTACATCTTCATCTTGATGGGGCAATTACAGTTGAGATAGCTAAAAAATTAGCTGGGATTCAAGGGATAGAATTACCCACAGAAGATTATGAAAAATTAAAAAAACTTTTAACAGTACCAGAAGATTGTGCAAACTTAAATGATTTTTTAAAGTGTTTTGAATTGCCATGTTCTTTAATGATGACAAAGGAGGGAATTAGCGAAGCTGTTTATCTAGTATCAGAAAATATAAAAAGTCAGGGAATTATATATGCTGAAATTCGTTTTGCACCTCAAAATCATACAAAAAAAGGGATGTCCCAAGAGGAGGCTATAAAGGCTGCTTTGGAGGGGTTAAAGCGTACAAGTTTAAAGGCAAATTTAATTCTTTGTTGTATGAGAGGGAATGGAAATGATGAAGCAAACTATGAAACAGTAGAGCTTACAAAAAAATATCTTGTAGAGGATGGTGGCGTAACTGCTTTAGACCTTGCAGGAGCAGAAGCACTTTATCCAACTTCAAATTATGCTAATCTTTTTAAAAGGGCTAGGGAGTATGGCATCCCTTTTACTATTCATGCAGGAGAAGCTGATGGAGCGGAGAGTGTCAAATATGCTATTGAATTTGGTGCCAAAAGAATAGGGCATGGAGTTAGAATAAATGAGGATAAAACTGTACAGGAGTTAGTAAAGGAAAAGGGTATATTTTTAGAAATGTGTCCTACTAGCAATCGTCAGACACATGCTATTGAAGATATGTCAAACTATCCATTTATGGATTATTTAAATGAAGGAATAAAAGTTACTCTTAATACAGATGACATGGCTATAGAAGGGATTACATTGGCCAAAGAGTATGATTACATGAAAAAAGAATATGGTCTTACTTTTGAACAAGAAAGAATTATTCTTAAAAATGCTATAGCTGCTGCCTTTACAAGTAATACTGTAAAAAATAAACTAAAAAAAGAATTAAATTTAGAATGAATAAATAAACTTATTTATAGAATAATATTTTAGAGGTAATTAATTGAATCCTATTGAAAAGTTAATAAGTGTAGCTAAGGAAGAAGTGGGTTACATTGAGAAAAATTCGATTAATAACTTATATGATAAAAATTTAAATATTGGGTTTAATAATTATACAAAGTATTGGCAGGATATAGAGCCTAAATATCAAGGTTATTCATGGTGTGCAGTCTTTGTTAATTGGTGCTTTTTAAAATCATTTGGTAAAGAAAATACTAAAAAGTTATTAAGGCATTATCCATATATATATGTTTCTACGTTAATATATTTATTTGAATTGAATGAATATCCAAGTAAAGGTGATGTGGTATTATTTAACTATGATAATAAGTATTCACATACAGGAATTGTAACAAATGTAATGCGTGATTATTTTGAAACAGTGGAAGGGAATACCAATATATGTGAAAGTTTTATTCCAAATGGTGGTGGAGTATGTGAGAGAAGATATTTTTTAGATGAAATACCTAATGTTAAATTTTGTACTCCTGATTGGAAGAAAATTCAGTTTGATTAAATTAATAAGGCTCAATTCGTAATAAAAGGGATAAGTAAACCAAGCCTAGTCAAAAATGGGAGGACGACCTTTGAAATTGGAATTTCTAAAGGGTTGTTCTCCTCTTATTAGTAATGGGGAATTTTCTATTTTGTCGAATATATAATGAAATAAGGCTATATAATTAGACAAATATTTTTTTGAATAATAAATAGGTGTATTAGTTTCAG
>JALENK010000005.1 GCA_022767515.1 Clostridium sp. | reverse complement strand
TGTACCATGCGTTGTATGGGAATTTACGCCTTTGGAGTGTCATATCAAACTAAAGTAGTCTATGTTTATCAAGACAAAATAGGACACATTGAATAAGGAATTAAACAAGCTTTATAAAGTTTTATAAAGTTTTGGCAACGGTAAACAATTATGAAAAAAATTCAAATAGTACTGACATTGATACTAGCAACTATATTATTTTGCAGTATAAATATTAATAAAATAAATGCAGCTGAACTTAATAATTCACAAAAAGAATTCATAATGAAAATAAAGGATTATGCCATTGATAACTATAAAAAGCATAAAATCCTTCCAAGTTTAACCATTTCGCAAGCAATTTTAGAAAGTGGCTTTGGTGAATCTACCTTAAGCAAGAAGGCTAATAACCTATTTGGAATAAAAGCTTATTCCGATTGGAATGGAGCTATATACTCAATAAATACCCGCGAGTATATAAACGGAAACTATGTATATATAAAAGCTAAATTCAAATCCTATTCATCTTTAAAAGACAGCATTGCAGACCACAGCACATTACTTCTTACTGACAAATATAAATCAGTTAGATTGGCTAACAATTATATTACAGCCTGTAATGAAATCCATAAATGTGGTTATGCAACTGCTCCTAATTATTCAAAAGTATTAATTGATATTATTGAGGACTATAAATTATATGAATATGATAACCTCGCAAAAAAATCATTATCTCCATCTTATTCTACTAACCCATCCAATAATAAAAATACATCATATATATATAAGAAACTATTAATAGATACAAATAACTTATTAAATACTTTAACTACCGCTTTTATAAATTGCATAAAACATTAATATATCCTATAAAACACAAAAAAGATGTCCTAAAAACATCTTTTTTGCATATATCTAATCTTATTTTTGTTGTCCTTTAAGCATATCCCCAATTGCTGCAATGCTTCCAAGTGATGATAATGTTTCATTTGGAAGTATTAACTTATTAGCTGGATTCTTCGCCATCTCTTTTAATGCCTCAACTTGTTTTAAAGCGATAACTCTTTCGTCTGTTCCAGATGATATTATAGCCTCATTTACTTTCTTTATAGCCTCTGCTTCTGCACTTGCAATTGCTTCAATAGCTTTAGCCTTACCTTCAGCTTCAAGTAATTGTGATTCTCTTAAACCTTCTGCTCTTCTTATTTGAGCTTCTTTTTCAGCTTCTGCTGCTAATATCTTAGCCTGCTTTTCACCCTCAGCCTTTTCAACTTCAGATTTTCTTAAACCTTCAGCTTGAAGAATCATAGCTCTCTTGTCTCTTTCAGCCTTCATTTGCTTTTCCATTGCTTGTTGAATTTCTGCTGGTGGAACTATGTTTTTAATTTCTACTGATAAAATTTTAATACCATACGCATCTGTAACTTCATCAATTATACTTAATAAATCTTGATTTATCTTATCTCTTCCTGATAAAACTTCATCTAATGTCATATTACCTATGATATTTCTCATATTAGTTGTAGCAGAATAAACAATACCTGCTCTATAATCTTCTATATTATATACTGCCTCTTGAGCATTTAATAATTTATAGAATATAACATTATCAACTGAAATCTTAACATTATCCTTAGTAATAACCGATTGTGGTGGTACATCTAAAATTTGTTGCTTTGTAGAAACCTTTTTTCTTACAAAATCAATAAATGGAATCATAAAATGCCATCCCGGTTCTAATACCTTATGAAACTGTCCAAATCTTTCTACTACATATAAATACCCTGTGTTTACAATTTTAACTGATGATACAATAACAATTAATACAACTACTGCAATTACTGCTATTACTCCTATCTTCATAACAAATTCCTCCTAAATACTTTTTATTATAAATTCATTACCCATCAAACCAATAATTTTAAATTTTTGTCCTTTTTTTATAATTTCTCCTTGATTAACAGCTCCCCAATATATCCCTCCTACCTTTATTCTTGTAGAAGCTTCAATATCATCTTCAGCAATAAACTCCATTCCTATATATTTTTCTTCCATAAGAGGTATTTTTTTTATTTCTTTTTTAGACCTCCTACGAATCATAGGATATCCTATTAATACAAGAATAATGCTCACAACTGAAAATATAATTATTTGCACGCCCATACCTGCCCCATACAAATTAGCAACTATAGCAGCTATACTTCCTATAGAAAACCATACAAATAAGAAGAGACCTGTCATAATATCAGTAGCTACGGCAACAATGGCTATGACTAACCATAAAATTATCTCTCCCATTTCCACCACCTCCTTTTTTCTTTATAAATTAATTATATGATATTAAGAATCTTTTTTCAATAGTTTTGAAAACTTTTTACATAGTATTTAATACTTTTTTATTTATATTGATTTTATTATTCTTTCATAATATATTATATTACATAGAAACAAAATTTTACATACGGAGATGATATAATATGGATTTTATAAAAGTTGCCTCTGCATGCCCAAAGACTAAGGTTGGTGATACAAAATATAATTTAACTAATATTTTGTCTTGCATAGAAGAAGCTAATGCTAATAATGCCAAATCAATTGTATTTCCAGAACTATGCATTACTTCTTATACTTGTGGAGATTTATTTTTACATAATACTCTATACACTAATTCTATTAATGCAATTGAACAATTATTAATTAAAACGGAAAAAATGGATATGTTGATTGCTGTAGGAGCTCCCTTACTCTTTAACAACATTCTATATAACTGTGCCTATATTCTATTTAAAGGAAAACTCCTTGGAATTGTACCTAAATCTTATATTCCAAACTATAGTGAATTTTATGAAAAAAGATGGTTTTCTGAAGGACTAAACCTTACAAATGAAACAGTAGATTTTGAATTTCAAAAAGAAGTTCCTTTTGGAACAGATTTAATATTTGCATATAAAGAATTTAAATTTGCCTTTGAAATCTGTGAAGATTTATGGGTTACTATTCCACCAAGTTCTTATTTATCTCTTCTTGGGGCTAATATAATAGGAAATCTTTCAGCGTCTAATGAACTAGTAAGCAAAATGGATTACAGAAAAAGTCTAATTTCAAATCAAAGTGCCCGTTCAATGTGTGCATATATATATTCATCAGCAGGAGTACATGAATCATCTACTGATATTTTATTTAGTGGACATATGTTAATTAGTGAAAATGGAAGCATACTAAAAGAAAATGAACGTTTCCAAAGAGAAAATGAAGTTATTTATTCAATAATAGATGTATTTAAGTTAAATGCAGAAAGACAAAAAAATATAAGTTACAGAGATGCATCAAAAATTGTTCCTTTTAAAGCAAGGTATATAAAATTTAATTTTGAAAATACTAATATTAGTGATTTTGATAGATATATTGACAAACATCCATTTGTCCCATCTAATGAAGCTGAAAGAGTAAAACGTTGCAAAGAAATTTTTAACATTCAAGCTTCTGCTCTCGCTAAAAGATTTGAACATACGGGTTCTAAAAAGGCTGTTGTTGGAATCTCAGGTGGACTTGACTCTACTTTAGCTCTTCTTGTCATTTATAAGACATTTAAAATACTAAACTACTCTACAAAAGACATAGTAACTATCACTATGCCTGGTTTTGGAACTACGGATAGAACTTACAATAATGCTCTAGATTTATGTAATGAATTAAACTGTGATTTAAGAGAAATAAATATTGTAAAAGCTGCTCTACAACATTTTGAGGATATTGGGCATGATAAAGATATTCATGATGTAACTTATGAAAATGTTCAAGCAAGAGAAAGAACTCAAATTCTTATGGATATAGCAAATAAAGAACGTGGTTTATTAATTGGTACTGGAGACTTATCAGAGCTTGCACTTGGATGGTGTACATATAATGGAGATCATATGTCAATGTACTCTGTTAATCCATCTATTCCAAAAACACTTGTTAGATATCTTGTTAGATACATTGCAGAGAATGAGTCCTCTGAAAAAGCAAAAGCTACATTATTAGATATATTAGATACCCCTGTTAGTCCTGAACTTTTACCAAAGGATAGCAATGGAGAAATTGCTCAAAAAACTGAAGATATTGTTGGACCTTACGAATTGCATGACTTCTTCTTATATCATTTTATTAAGCATGGTTCTTCAAAGGAAAGAATATTCTTTTTAGCAAAGCATGCATTTAAAGATGATTATAGTGAAGAAGAAATTTCAAAATGGCTTGATAAATTTATGTTCAGATTCTTTACACAACAATTTAAAAGAAGTGCTCTACCAGATGGACCTAAAGTAGGTTCTATAAGCCTTTCACCTAGAGGTGATTGGAGAATGCCATCAGATGCATCACCTTGGAAATAATTTTGCATTAATCGTTTTTTTGATATATAATTAAAAAGTTAATGTACTTAACAAATTTTTAATGAAGGGAAATATTTCATGGAAGAAATATCATTTTATGATTTAAATTTAAAAAAATCAATTTTAAAGGCTATCGAAGATTTAGGATACGAAAAACCTTCACAAATACAACAAGAAGCAATTCCTATTGCACTTGAAGGTTATGACATTATAGGGCAAGCACAAACAGGTACTGGAAAAACTGCTGCTTTTGGTTGTTCTATTTTAAACAATATAGTAAAGGGGGACTATATTTCTTCACTTATATTGACTCCAACAAGAGAATTAGCTATTCAAATATATGAAGAACTAAACAAACTATCTAAATATGAAGATACTCAAATTTTAGCTGTTTATGGTGGAGATTCTATCTCAAAACAAATAAAAGCATTAAAAAGAGGTGTTGATATAGTCGTTGGTACTCCTGGAAGAGTTCTAGACTTAATAGACAGAAATGTATTACATTTAGAAAACATTCAATGTTTTGTATTAGACGAGGCTGATGAAATGTTAAATATGGGCTTCATAGAAGACATTGAAGAAGTTATTAAAGAATTACCAAATGAAAAGCAAACACTCTTATTTTCTGCAACAATGCCAAAACAAATTCAAAATTTAGCTAAAAATTATATGAAGGATGATTATAAAATCATCAATATAAAAAAAGTTGCATTAACTGTTTCAAAAATAAAGCAAATTGCTTTTGAAGTGAATCAAAAAAATAAGCTTGAGGCCTTATGTAGAGTTCTAGACTATGATACTCCAAGCTCAGCAATTATCTTCTGTAAAACAAAAAAAGGAGTTGATGACTTAGTCGAAGCACTTCAATCAAAAAATTATGTTGTTGAAGGAATGCATGGAGATATGTCACAGCTTCATAGAATGAAAACTTTAAAGCGATTTAAAGAAGGTAATCTTAGTTTTTTAATTGCAACAGATGTCGCTGCTAGAGGAATTGATGTTGACGGAATAACTCATGTAATTAACTTTGACTTAACACAGGATGTAGAATCTTATGTTCATAGAATTGGTAGAACTGGAAGAGCTAATAAAGAAGGTACAGCCTACTCCTTTGTGACTCCAAGGGAAAATTATATGTTAAGCCAAATAATTAAAGTAACCAAGGCAGAAATCAAAATACAGGCAATTCCAACTGTTAAACAAATATTACAATCTAAGTTTAACAATAACTTTAAAGAAGTTTCAAAAATGCTTCAAGAAAACCAATTTAGCAATTATTTATCAGCAGCAATTGAATTATGTGAATGCTATAATCCAATTGATGTCGTTTCTGTGCTTATGAAAATGCAATTTGATAAAGAATTAAGCTACAAATATACAAGCAATGTAATAGAAGCACCTGTAAGTGATAAAAAAGCAAAAAATTCTAACGAAGTAAGATTATTCTTCTCTATTGGAAGACGTGATTCTCTTACTCCAAAATCACTTGTAAAATTCATTACAGAAAAAGCAAATATTAGTGGTAAAAAGATTAATAAAATTGATATTTTAGATAATTTTTCATTTGTTTCTGTAAATAAAGAAGTTGCTGATTTAGTAATAAAAAAATGTATTGGAAACAAACTTAATAAAAGAAAAATTAATATAGAAGTAGCTAATAAAAAGAAATAATACACAAACTGGCACTTAATAAAAATTAAGTGCCAGTTTGTCTTATAAAATTAATTATCTCAAATAAAAAATGACCTCACAAAAATAGTGAAGCCATAATTTAAAGTAGTCCATAGGGGAATCGAACCCCTGTATCCACCGTGAGAGGGTGGCGTCTTAACCGCTTGACCAATGGACCGAACAATTAATATTATATCATATTTATAATTTTAGTAAAACTCAAAATTTCCTCGTTATACATTATATTTTAATATTTAGTTATAAATTCATGCACTTTAGTCTCATATTCTTTCTTTTTCTTCAAATAACTACACAGATGTCCTGCATTATCAACTAATAATAATACATCCTCCTTATTATTTCGTCTATTATACATATCTACAGCCATTTTATATGGAACATCCTCATCATCTTTTCCATGAATAAACATAATAGGCTTTTGCCCTAGTTCAATTTCATCTATAGGAGATATATCTTTTATATTGAATTTTATTCTTACTCTTACTAATATATTCATAAAAAATAAAATAATTTTAGGAAAAATCAAATTTTTTTGTTTAATTCTAAATAGAAGTTCTTCATATAAATTTGAATATCCACAATCTTCAATAATAAATTTAACATCTTTATTTTTACTTCCACACATAAGTACTGTCGCCGCACCCATAGACTGCCCATGTAAACCTAGATATAAATTATTTACTCTTCCTTTTAAAAACTCAATCCATAAATTTATATCATTTTGCTCATAATATCCATAACTAGTATATCTCCCCTCACTATTTCCATGTGAACGCTGGTCTACTAATAGCACATTATAGCCTTCATTAAGAAACATTCTAACAAATGGCATATGTACATGATGATTTGCACTATATCCATGTACTAAAATTATATATTTATTTGTTTTATATTTTTCTACTAGATATCCCATAAGGTTTAATCCCTCTTCTGATTTTATATTTACCTCTTCAAACTCTACTTCATCATATATTTTTTCATCAAATAATTCTTTTTCTACTAAATACTCTATTGCCTCTTCTTTATTCTTTCTATGTTTATTAAATGTTTTAGAAAAAACAAACTGTGCTATACATAAAAAAATAATGCATATTGTTATCATAACTTTAAATACCTTTCATAATATTAATAGGTGCTATCTGCATAATAAAAATAGCCTTGAAACCCTCAAGACTATTTTTCTTTAGTTTATTTTTGTTCTAATGCTTTGTAAACAAATTCTACTCTTTCTTCCCCTAAAACATTAACTAAATTATTATCAAGCTTTCCATTCTTATAAAATCTTTCTTCATTAGCTTCAGCAATTTTAATTATCTTGCCTGCCATTTTTTCAAATGTCATTAAATCATCTTGATATAAATCAACTAAATCCTTTACTGCTGTTGCTAATTCTTTTGGGTTCTTGTATACCGCTCTCATTTCCTAATTTAAACTCCTTTATCTTTTTATACTATTTTTTAAAATTAGAAAAATTATAATACTAGATAAAACACTTCCTTCTAAATAAATTAAATAACTTTTTTCCCCAGTATTAACATCATCTTTCCCATTTACTTTCTCATTATCGTCATTATTTTCAATATCCTTTAGACTTTTTTCTTCTAAAAGTACTAATTTATTTATATTTTTTTCTTTTATTATTATATTATCATTTTCAATATTAAACTTTAGGCTTGAAATTTTATTGTTCTTATCTATATTTATTATATTAGATAATTTATCCAGTAATTTTGAATCTTCCTTGATTATTATATTAATATTAGATTCAGATATAAATTTTTTACTTGTATACATATCCACTAATTCTACTTCATACTCTGATAATGTATTATAATTCTCCATTATATCATTTCCAGAATCACTTCTTTTTATACTTACCTTAACATTCCATGGTATACCTTCAACCCTAATGTTTTCACAGGCAGAATACTTAGAGGCTAATTCCTCTCTCTTTTGTATAACTTTATTTAATATATTATTATCAATTTTTATTTTTTCATTTTCATCTAAATCCTCATAATATTTATTAGCTTTTAAAATGCTGTCATCATCCCAAGTTTGAATCCCTAAAACAAATTTTTCAAAATCATTTGAGCTTTTTATTTCCTTTGAAATACTTATATTTACATAATATTTTTTCTTATTTCCATCTGCTGCTAAACATTCAAAAACTAACTTTTTGTTAGTACTATCAAGCATTATTTTTTTAGTTAATTTAGACTTTTCTTCTCCATCAAATAGTATTTTAGAATAACTATCAGTTGGAGCCACCTCTAAATTTACTTCTTCATTTAACATATGATAAGGCAAGTCTATATTAGATATTCCTTCTTCATTAAAATCATATTTATTATCATTAAAAGATAATAAACAACTTGTATCAGATGATTTTCTAGTGATTGCTTTTAAAGAAAGGCTTCTGTTTGAATCAGTGAAGCTCTCATTTAAATCAATTAATTCTCCATCAACATAAATAAAGCTTTCTCCTATATTTGCTTGTGCCTTATAAATAAGCTCATTACCATTATATTTAAGATTAGTTTCACACCCAAGACCTGCACCTATATTACTTTGAGTCCCATCTAAAATAATTGCTACTACTCCCTTCCCTTTTGGAAGCTTAAAATTTTCAATGTCTACTGTTATATATCCAGCTTCATCAATAACTCCTGAGTAAAGTTCAACCATACTTTTTTCATCAAGAATAGGCTTTCCTTGACTATCTACCTTAGAATAATATAATTTATAGTTATAATTTGCATCCTTGACCATAAATTCTATTTTATCTAATACATTATATTCATCACTAAAGTCATATACATTAGCATAAATCATTTTTTGAAACTGATTTCCATTATTATCTTTTAAATATAATGAAGTAGTAGCACCGTATTCATCATATTGATATACTTTTAAATTTTCATCTAAAGGCTCTACTCTCTTTATAGCATAATTTACCTTGTTCTTTGTTGTATTTAAAATATAAGCATCCTCATACGATATCCAAAGATACCCACCATTTGTATCATTTGCTCCCCAACTATTTTTAACAAGCCATGCACCATCATTATCTGGTCTATAATATTCTTTAAAATTTTCTTTTGAATAATCATCATCCCATCCAACAATAGTCACATTATGATTAGTAGCATAATTATTTCCTTGTGGACAGTAATATGCCCTAGTCTCACCATTCAAATAAGTAAGGGAAGAATAATAAGAGGAAGATACCGCTCCATACTTACGTATTGCTTCCTTAACCTTATTATCATCCTCTGGAATAAATGCTATATCAGTAACATACATAGTTTTCCCTATTTTATCATAATTATCCGCCTTTAAATTATATTTTGAATTTACATAGGGCAAATCATCTTCATTTACAGGACCACTTCCTGATGTTAAATAACCCGGAATTGCAATTACAGGACATCCTTCATATTCTTTTCTCTGCCACCCATATCCATCTTTATTAGGCATAGCCCACCATCTTATATGTTCTTCTGAATAATCATAATTTCCATATCCCTTTAAAAGCATATAACTTTCAATGGTTGCAGTCGCTGAAAATGCAAAGCAAGTATCTAAATATCCTTGTTCTTTAACACTAGTAACTAATCCTTCTTCTCTTGGGTCATACTGTCTACTAATAACATCATCAGCAAAAACTTTAACATTAATATTACTAATTAAGATAAGTGACATAATAAATGCACTTATTATCTTTTTTTTCACATTAAGAAACCTCCTCAATATAAGATACATTGCCAATTGCACTAAGCTCAGATATTAACTGTGAATGCTCAACTCTTTCTTTTGTCTTTAAAATACATGTCACCCCAACCTGACTGTAATCTAAGTTATTATTCTTTATTATCTGAATATTACTTATACTGATGTCTTTATTCCTACAATAATTAATTATTGCTTTTAATACTTCAGAATCTCCTTCAATATAAATTTCTATAGTTTTAGATACCCCATAAAGATATCTTTCAAATTTGTTTAAAAACGAGATAATTAAAAATATAAATATATTTCCAATTATAGCAACCTTATAATAACCAACTCCTATAGCAAGTCCCATACAAGCAGATGCCCATAATCCTGCTGCAGTAGTTAATCCTCTTATTTTATTTTTACCAGTAACTATAATTGTTCCTGCACCTAAAAAACCTATACCACTTACTACCTGTGCACCTATTCTAGTTGGGTCTGAAGCTTCGCTTATCTCATTAAATATATACATATTAGTCATCATAACCATAGCAGAAGCTATACATACAAGCATATGAGTCCTACATCCTGCTGCTTGTCCATTTCTACCTCTTTCAATTCCAATGATTCCTCCAAAGAGTGCAGCAAGAAAAAATCTTAGAGTTATTGATACTATATTTAGTTCCTGCAAATAGTGGTAAAATTCATCCATTATTTGTTCCTCCCTACTGCTTCTAAAGCATATGCTACATAAAGCTTAGATGCATCTAAAATCGCACGCTCATCCATATTAAATTTTTCACTATGATTTGGATAAATGCAACCTATTTCAGGATTACCTCCGCCTATAAATGCAAATGCTCCTGGTATCATTTCTTGATAAGAAGAAAAATCCTCGCCTAGCATAATCTTTGGAATAGATACTAAACTTTTCTCAGTAAATATTTTTCTAGCTCCATTTAATGCTCTATTAACAACATTTCTATCATTAATAACTACAGGATGAGCTGATAATTCATACTCTACACTCGCTTGTGCCCTATAACTTTCAGCAGTAAGATATACTATTCTCTCTATTGAATTTTGAATTTCTTTAGCTACTTTACTTGAGAACGTTCTAACAGTACCACAAATAATTCCTTCTTGTGCAATTATATTATGCTGCGTTCCAGTTTCAATCTTTCCAACTGTCACAACAGCTGAATCTATAGGATTAATTTCTCGACTTACTATTGACTGAAGATTCATAACAATTGCAGAACAAACAAGTGCTGCATCTATACATTGATGTGGCTTTCCAGCATGTCCACCTCTACCCTTTACATGAATTTTGAACATATCTGATTGTGCCATCCTCGGACCCTCTTCTATAGATATTTTTCCATAATCTATGTCTGTAAATATGTGCACTCCAAATATCTCCTGTACACCTTCTAAATTACCTTCCTCTATAATCATTTTTGCACCCTTACAATTTTCCTCTGAAGGCTGAAATATAAAATCAATTGTTCCATCAATCTCATCTTCATATTTTTTTAACACCTTAATTGCACCAAGAAGGGCAGCCATATGACCATCATGTCCACAGGCATGCATAATTCCATCATTAACAGAGGCATATTCTACTTGTGTCTTTTCTTGCACCCTTATTGCATCCATATCAGCTCTAAGTGCAATATGCATACCATTACCATTTCCAATAGTTGCCTTGATTCCTGTCTTTGCTGTACTTGTATATGCTACCTTCATCTTATCTAATTCATTTTTAATTGTTTTTGAAGTATTATACTCCTCAAGTCCCATTTCTGGGTGCATATGCAAATATCTTCTCATATTTATAATATATTCTGATAATTCGATTATCTCTCTATTAATTTCCAACATACCAACTCCTTCAATTTATTATATCAATACTAATTAAAATAGGATATATCTTCATAAAGATTTGTTGAAAAAAATTATAAAATCAAGTATTATGAAAATGAAAAAAATATATGTGAGGTATTATTTATGAAAGAAAAAAAAATCATTTTTTTTGATATTGATGGTACATTAATAAGTGACAAAAATTATACTATTCCAGATTCTACAGTTACTGCCTTAAAAGAATTGAAAAGCAAAGGTAACTTAGCATTTATAAATACTGGAAGAACTTCATATGAAATAACTGATGTTATAAGAAAGCTAGATTTTGATGGATATGTATGCGGATGTGGTACTTATGTTGAATATAAGGATAAGGTTTTACTTTCTAAATCACTTGGTACTGAAAAAACATCTGAGATAATACAGGATATTATAAATTGCAAGCTAGAAGCCATTTTAGAGAGCCAAACTGGTATTTACTTTGATAAACCTGAAAATATAACACATAAAATTATACTTCAAATTATAGAACAACATAAAATCGAAGGCTTCTATAAGTCAAACACTTGGTATCAGGATAATATTGATATCAATAAATTTGTCATCTTTTTAAACTCAAATAGCACTTTCGAAACCTTTTTTAATAAATATAAAGCTGAATTTGATTTTATAAAAAGAACTGATGATTTTTATGAAGTTGTACCAAAAGGCTATTCAAAAGCTTCAGGTATTGAATTTATAATAAATAAATTAAATATTCCTTACGAAAATACTTTTGCAATTGGCGATAGTACAAATGACTTGCCAATGCTTAAATATGTAAATACAAGTATTGCAATGGGAAATAGTTCTCCTGAAATTTTTGATTCTGTTTCATATATAACAACTGATTTACATAATAATGGTATACATAATGCATTAAAGCATTTTAACTTAATCTAAAAGAGGAGCAAATTATACGCTCCTCTTTTAAATTAAGTAAATTATTATTGAAAATAATACAAGTCCTATTAAATTATAAACAGTAAACACTTTAAAATAATGCTTTGTTTCACCTTGATATTCTTTTACATATAATTTAAAAGATATCAAACTTGCCATAGATGCAATAACTGTTCCCATTCCTCCTATATTAACAGCTAATATTAACTCTTTGAAAGAATCTGTAAAAGATGATAGTAATATTGCCGCCGGAACATTACTTATCACCTGACTTGTAACTATTCCTAATACATATGTACTAGTATCTGTAGATAGTATGTCTTTCATAAAATTACTTACTACTTCAAGACTTGATATATTACCTATAAAAATATAAAAACCTATAAAGGTTAATAAAAGAAAATAATCCACCTTAAAAAATATTTTCTTATTATAAACAAATACTGATATTAAAGTAATAACAAAGGATATTCTATAATCGATAGCTCCTATAACAGATAATACAACTAATACAAATACTACTACAAAAAATAAAGAATACCCCTTACTTTTTATCTTTATTTTACTTAGCTTAAAATCTAAGCTTTTATTTTTATCCTTTAATATTAAAGCCAATATAAATATTGTACTTAATATAAATAAAATGCATGTAATACTTAAAAATTCTCCAAGGGATAAATTATACTTTGAGTATAAATATAAATTTTGAGGATTTCCCATAGGTGTAAGGCTACTTCCAAGATTAGCAGCTAATGTTTCATAAATTACAACCTTCATAACATTAATTTTTGCCTTTTTTCCAATTACTATTGTTAGAGGTACAAAGGTTATTAATGCCACATCATTTGTAATAAACATTGACGCAATAAAACTTATTAAAACCAAACAAATTGTTACCTTTTTAGATGTGCTACATTTATCTAAAAATGCTGTTGCTATACTGTCTAATACCTTTAAATCCTTAAAGCACTCAACAATAATCATTAAATTAAATAATATCATCAGCACCTTGAAATCTATATATTCAATTTTAGGGACGGAAAAGAATGATGTGATGATTGCAAGAACTATAGCTATTACACACACACATTCTTTTTTTAATATCTGCTTAAACTTATCCATTTTATACAGAACTTTTCTCATCTAGATATTTCACAGCACTATATGCCGCAATATTACCTTCTCCTGCTGCTTTAATAAATTGATATGGCACACCTATACAATCTCCTGCTGCAAAACATCCCTTAATATTAGTTTCCATAAACCTATTCACTTCTATATGTCCATCATTATCAACCTTAAGACCTGGTACAAGCTGTGAATTGGAAATTGAATCTCTTAATATAAAAACTCCATCAGTTTCTAGAATTCTATTTTTTAATGAAAGTTTATTAACAGATTTATCACCTAATATTTCTTTTATTTCATCTTTTATTATATTAACCTTTGAACTTAAATTATATTCTGCCTGATACAATGGGATATAGTTTACCTCTGAAGCAATTTCTGACAAATAATTAGCCTCATGTTCTCCTGATATGCTACTTGATATTATACTTACCTTTTTCCCCTTATATAGGGGTGCATCACAAGTTGCACAGTATCCAACTCCTCTTCCAAGAAATTTTTCTTCTCCTTCATAAGGCTTTGAAAACTCTATGCCTGTTGCTAAAATCACAGAATTTGCTTCATATATCTTTTCATTAACCATAACTGCAAAGTAATCACCCATAGCATAGACATTATTTACTCTCTCTTCTGTGATAACAATATCCATATTATCAATATGCTCACTAAACTTCCTTGCTAAATCTTCTCCTGTAATAGAACTAAATCCTAAATAATTATTAACTTTAGGTGCCTTTAACACCTTACTACTAAGTTCTTTTCTCCCAAAAAGCAAGAAGTTCTTTTTTCTAATTTTTAAATTTAAAGCTGCTGATAATCCTGCTGGGCCTGAGCCTATTATAATTACATCATATCTCATTACCTAAGCGCCTCTTGTAATTTTTCTTTTAACTGCTCCTTTGGTGTAAATCCAATTATTTTGTCAACAATCTGACCATCCTTATATATTATTAAAGTTGGCATATATTGAATCTTAAGAGCGTTAGATACCTGTGGATTTTGTTCCACATCAACCTTAAAAAATGATACCTCTGTCATTTCATTAGATAAACCTTCAAGCACTGGCGATAGCATCTTACAAGGACCACACCAAACTGCAAAGCAATCAACTAAACATACTCCCTTATTTTTTTCTACTAATTCTTCAAAATTTGAATCGTTTATTTCTTTTACCATTTAAATTACCTCCAATTATTTATAAATGTCTACAATTAAACCTTCAATTTCATCTACTGTTGCTGCCACATTTATATTTTCCTTCTCTTCCCCAAGTAGCTGTTGAGTAAGAGCTTCTAGTTTTTCATCAACTGTATCAACTGTTATAAAATACTGTGTCTGCCAAAAGCTAATATCTTTATGTGTATCATACATATACTGAAGTACTGACTCTAAATATTCCTTTATCATCTTTTTATATATTCTAACATCTGCATATGTTTTAGTAAGTACCAATCTGTTACCCTTTTTCTTTATGTCATCACACATTTGCTTTAACTGCTCTTGAGATTTCTTCTCTCTTTCTTGCTTAAAGCTCTGTGCGAATCCCTTACGCCCAGATAAAGTTCTTCTTTCTTCTGTTTTACTAATTCTTGTACTTCCAACCCTTCCAACTTCCATAAGTAATTCCCCTCCTTATTTTATTATACTAAATTAAATATAAAACTTCTATACTTTATAAATAAAGTATATAATAATGCTATAACTATTAAAGGAGAGAATTAAAAATGAACACATTTAGTGAATTAAATATCAACAAAAATCTTATAAGTGGCTTAAATTCACTTGATATAAAAAAGCCCACTCACATTCAAGAACTTTCGATTCCATTAATCTTAGAAAATAAAAATGTTATTGGTGAGTCTGAAACAGGAAGTGGAAAAACTTTAGCATATTTACTTCCAATTCTAAATAATTTAAATGCTAATGATAATTCTATGCAAGCTTTAATTTTAGCACCAACTCATGAACTTACTATGCAAATAAATTCTGTTATAAGGGAAGTTTCAAATGCTTCTAAACTTAATATAAAATCTATGGGAATCATAGGTGATGTAAATATTGATAAGCAAATCAAAAAAATAAAAGAAACTAAACCTCAGATTGTTGTAGGAACTCCCGGAAGAGTAATGGACCTTATCAAGAAAAAAAAGATAACTCCCCATACCTTAAAAAACATTGTAATTGATGAGGCAGACAACCTTTTAGACAACACTAGTTCAAATATGGTAATTGATATAGTTAAAAAAGCTATGAAAAGCACCACTTTATCAGTCTTTTCAGCAAGCATTAATGAAAAAACAATAGAACTAGTAAAATCTTTACGTGATGATTTAGAAATCTTAAAAAGCACAACTAAGTTAGTATTAAATAAAAATATAGAACATATCTACATTAAAGTTGAAAAACGAACTCAATTTGAAACATTAAGAAAACTTCTTGCTGCTGAAAATCCAACTAAAGCATTAATATTTGTTAATAGCAATTATGATTTAAATAACTTTACTGAAAAATTAAACTTTCATAACAAAACCACCTTCTGTCTTCATAAAGGTATAAGCAAAGAACAAAGACAAAATGCCTTAGAAAGCTTTAGAAATGGTAAAATTAATATTCTAGTATCTTCTGATTTATCAGCAAGAGGTCTAGATATAAAAGATATTACTCACGTTATTAACCTTGATTTTCCAAAGCGTGCTGATGAATATGTACATAGAGTCGGAAGAACTGCAAGAAATGGTAACTCTGGCATAGCTATTTCACTTGTTACTACAAAAGAACTTCCTACAATAAAAATATATGAAAAAAAGTTTAATATTAAAATTAATGAAAAAAAACTAAGCTATGGAAAATTAATTTAATATTTGTATAAAACAAGGCAGCTAACTTATTTTGTTAGCTGCCAAAACAACTTAAAATTAATCAAATTCTAAAACCTTATCTATTACTAATTTAAAATCTCTATCAATTCCAAATCCACACTGCTCTGGTGTAGTTTCACCTAAACATAACTCTGTTAAATATCCTGGAATAACTAAGTTTATAGCACCACTTTCCTTTATATTAGGCATAAGAGTTGAAGATAAGCTCTGCTCATACAGACCTTGAACATGCTCATTATTTTTAAAGCTATCACTATCTAAGCTCTTCTTGAATACTGGTGGATATGGATTACTATTCATATATATTTCATCTGAAGTTTTGTGAAATTCATTTAAGAAATCCCACGCTAAATCTTTATATGTAGAACTTGAGCTAACACAAGACATCTTTACATATTTAAGTGGTTTTACTTCATGCCCATCTGCTGTTGGTATCTTAGTAACTCCAAAATTCATATCACTATTTTTAAATGTTCTTACTCTTCCTGCTTCTCCAATATAAAAAGTTGTAATGTTTCTTGTAAAATCTCCAGATGTCATCATATCTGATGCGCCACCTAAAAATGTTTTATCATGGTCTATCATATCTTGAATATATTTATATCCCTTAAGAGCACCTTCATTATTTACACCAAAATCATTAGCATCAAAATTTCCATTTTCATCTTCTTTAAATGTGTATCCTCCAAAAGCAAATACAAATCCAAATGAAAAGAAATAGTCAGTTGCAGCAAAGGATATTTTCTTTCCATCATTTCTTGCCATATCAAGTAACTCTTCCATGGTTTCAGGAACCTTATCAACCATATCCTTATTATAATAAAGTGCTACTGTTTCGTGTGTCATTGGTATTCCATATTGAACATTTTTAAATGTTGTTGCCTTATATAAATCATCAGATACATATTCATCTCTAGAAATCAAACCGCTAGGAACTGCTTCAACAGCCTTACCCATTTGTAATCTTTCTGTATCCTCACTTCTCATTCCCATATATATATCTGGTCTATTTTGTTGAGCTGTATCAAGAAGTTCTTTTGCAGTTCCTTCATTTGCTGATACAACCTTTACCTTTATTCCTTTATCCTCAGCCCACTTATCTGCAAACCCCTGAACTTCTGCCATTTCATTATCAAGTCCATAATACCATATCAAAAATACTCCTTCTTCTCTCTGTTGTACACCACAGCTAATTAATGAAACAGATATAAGTAATGTCAATATTAATGCTAGTATTTTTTTCATGTTGCCTCCTTAAATTAATAAAATATTTCTTTTAATATCAATCCCTTAGCTGGAACTTTGTCTCCTGCAAACTCCCTATTTTCTTTCTCTAATATATCTTTTATATCCTCAGGATTAATTTTTTTATTTCCAACCTCAATTAATGTACCTACTATTATTCTTACCATATTTAATAAAAATCCATCACCATTAATTTCGATTTCTATTATACCATTGTTTTCAATTATATTAATAAAATTAATGGTTCTTATTGTTGACTTTTTTGTATTAGCCTTTAAATTAGTAAAGCTTTTAAAATTATGAGTTCCAATAAGATACTCTGATGCTTTTTTCATACTGATAATATCTAATTTATCCTTCAAGTAATATGAAAATCTTTTATTAAATACATCCATATAATCCTTATTATCAATTCTATACACGTAAGTCTTACTCTTTACATTGTATCTTGAATGAAATCTGTCTCCTGCAAGCTTAATGTTCTTAATCACGATATCTTCTGGTAAATAGTCTAATAAATATTTTTTCATTTCTTCAAAACTATATTCTGATTTAGTAAAAAAATTGGCAATATAATTTTCTGCATGAACACCTGCATCAGTTCTACTACAACCAATCAATTCTATCTCTTCACCAAGCATTTTAGTTAAAACATTTTCTATTTTCCCCTGAATTGTCGTTATATTATCATTCTTTTCCCTTTGTCTCTGCCACCCTTTATACCTAGTTCCATCATATTGAATTGTTAATCTTATATTTTTCATATTCTTCTCCTTAAATAAAAGCATAAAATTATTATATCAAAAAAGGTCGCATAAAGCGACCTATATAGTGTATGAAAAAACTTAAAGAATCATTAGCATTAAATCATTGCTTCTCTTAATAAATTCATCTAGACTCTCTGAATCTAAATTTGAATTACTAATCAAAGCTAAATCAACAACTTGACTACAAATCATATTTAATTTATCTTTTTGACCTTCATCTTCACTCATTTCTAATATCCTGTTTATTATTGGATTATTAGCATTAAGTACTAAAGTCTTTTCTTCATTAAATTCCATACCTGGAATACCAGCCTTACCAAATTGAGCTTGCATTTCCATCATTCTTCTAGAATACTCTGATACTAATATTAAAGCAGATGTTGAGGATTTTTTCAAGTTATCTACCTTAATTTCTTTAAATTTTTCCTTAGTTGCCTCCTTAAATATGTTTATAAGCTTCTCTGACTTATCTTTTTTTACTTCTTCACTCTCATTATCATCTTCATTTTTAAGTACATCAGATAAATCAGCATCTACTCTTTCAAATTTCACATTTCCACTCTTATATTCAAGGAATGAAATAAAGTTATTATCTATAGTAGTATTTAATATTACTGCATTTAAGTCATATTCCTTAAACATTTTGATATATTGTGATTGCTTTTCTAAGTCATTAACATAGAATACTTTATTTTCATGCTTTTCTTTAGCCTTTTCAAGATAATCATCTAATGTTAAGAAGTTATCATTTATATCCTTAAATATTATAGAAGCTTTAATCTTATCATAGAAGCTTTCTTCTGATAAACATCCATACTTAATAAATAGCTGGATATTTTCCCAGAATTCATTGTATTTATCCCTATCATTTTTAAATATAGAATTTAATTTATCTGCAACTTTCTTAATTATATGTTTAGATATTCTACTTACATCTTTATCATTTTGTAAGAAGCTTCTTGAAACGTTAAGTGGCAAATCTGGACAATCAATTGCACCCTTTAATAATAGTAAAAATTCTGGTATTACTTCTTTTATATTATCAGCTACAAACACTTGATTGTTATAAAGCTTAACTTCACCCTTAACAAGTTCAAATTCATTCTTTAGCTTAGGGAAGTATAAAATTCCCTTTAAGTTAAATGGATAGTCAACATTTAAATGTATCCAAAATAGAGGTTCTTCAAACTCATTAAATACCTTCTTATAGAATTCCTTATATTCTTCATCTGTACAATCACTTGGTTTCTTAAGCCATAAAGGATTGGTATTATTTATTGGAGATACAACACCGTTATCATCTTCCTTCTTTTCAACACACTCATCCTCTAAATATATTTCAACTGGCATAAAAGCACAATATTTTGCTATTATTCTTCTAGTTGTATATTCTTGTAAAAACTCTTTACTTTCCTCATTAACATATAATGTTATTGTTGTTCCTCTTTCTTTTCTTGTATCTGATGAAACTATTTCAAATTCTGTACCACCATTACAAGTCCATCTAACAGCTTCAGAACCCTCTCTATATGATAAAGTATCTATCTGAACCTTATCTGCTGCCATAAATGCTGAATAAAATCCAAGTCCAAAATGACCTATAATATCATTTCCTTCTTCCATTTTATCCTTATATTTTTCAAAGAAATCCTCAGCTCCTGAAAAAGCTATTTGATTAATATATTTTTTAACTTCTTCAGCAGTCATCCCTATTCCATTATCACTAAAAGTAATAATTCCCTTATCCTTATTAACTGTAACTAATATCTTAAACTTTTCATCTTCACTGCATTTAGCTTCACCCATAGTTATAAGTCTTTTTAACTTATTAACAGCGTCACATCCATTACTTATTAGCTCTCTGATAAATATATCCTTATCAGAATATAACCATTTCTTAATTATTGGAAAAATTTTGTCTGTATCGATTGATATACTTCCACTTTCATTATACATAATTTATTGCTCCCTTTCATAAATAAATTTCATAAAAACAATTATAAAATCAAAGTCAAAGAAAGTCAAGGTACATTTATTTTTTCTATAAGCTTAAAGAATCTATCTTCTCCTAACTTAAAAACATAATTATCAATTAAATGTTTTAGACTAAGCTTCTTATATCCCTTAATTCCATTACTAAGCAAGAAATACATACTGTTCTTAAAACCTTCCACATCTGTTTTTGCCATTTTTATATATTGTTCAGATTCATATTCTATCAATTCATCAATAATTTTTTCTTTTAATTCCCTATTAAAGTTTTCTGCACTTTCTATCTCTTCTTCTGTAAATCCAGTAAAATCATTATTAATAATTTTTATTAAATCCATTAATTTATTTCCTCAATTCTTCTTTTTACATATTCTATTGCATTTTGAAGATTTAATACATTCTTTCCACTTCCCTGAGCAAAATAAGGACTTCCCCCGCCTTTTCCATCTATTAAGGTTAAAGCATCCTTTAACAAATCATTAATTTTAATATTTTTTATATCCTTTGAAGCAGAAAAAAGTAAATTACATCTATCCTTCTCCTTTGAAGCAAATAGTACAATTACTGATTCCTTCTGAGTAAGTGTGTTTGCTATCTTTGTTAAATACTTCATATTTTCTGCATTATATATATTACAAATGACATTCTTATTATTTATTTTTTCGCTCTTATCTTCAAGTGCTTTTATTTCATATGCTCCAATTTCTGCTCTTATTTTGTTATTCTCATCTCTCAACTGTTTTAATTCATTTTCCAAGTTATTTAACGAATTTATTACCTCTTTATCATTTGAACTTAACATATTGCAGATGTTCTCTAAAACGTTATCTCTTTCTAAATAATCATTAACTGCTCTCTTTCCTGCTAAGAAATAAATCCTTGTATTTCCTTTATGCTTTTCAAAGCCTTTAATCTTAATCATTTGAAGTTCTAGTGTTTGAGATGGATGCACTCCACAGCATGCATTTATATCAAGATTTTCAATCTCAACTACTCTTATTGTTTTATCACTTGACTGTAATTCTCGTCTCAAACCCATTTTCTTTGCTTTTTGCCTATCAGTAATAACAAAATTTACTTTTAAATTTTTAGCTATTACCTTATTTGCTTCTTTCTCAGCTTCAAGTATCTGCTCTTTTGAAACTTCTCCAATCAAGTCTACAGTACTTATGCTTTCTCCTAAATGAATTCCACATGTATTTATATTAAATAATGAAAAAAAACATCCTGAAAGCACGTGCTGCCCTAAATGCTGCTGCATTCCATCAAGTCTTACATCCCAATCAATTCTACATTTAACTTTGCCTAATTTTTGAATATCTTTTTCAACCTCATGAAGTATGACATCCTCTTCTATTACTCTTATCACTTTTATTCCATCTATATAGCCTTCATCACATCTCTGTCCTCCCCCACCTGGAAAAAAAGCTGTTTTATCTAAGACTACATAAACCTTACCTTCTGTTTCTCTAATTTCAATTATTTCTGCCTCAAATTCCTTTATATATTGATTTTCATAATATATTTTTTCTGTACTTGAATTCATATTATCACCTATCACTTAAAATCTTTATATTTTCGCCTATTATCCTTAAGCCCTTTTCTATATCTTGATTGCTCACCCTTCCAAAACCTATTCTTATAGTACTTCTACCAGCATTAGCATCTTTAAAAAATACTTTTCCTTTCATAAATATAACCCCTGATTCATAACACAAATCGAATAATTCATCTACATCTATTTTATCACTTAGCTTGATAAACACATGTAATCCACCTTCTCCAGTAGTGTACTCATTAGGTATATATTTATCAATCATCTTTCTCACATAATGATATTTCTCTCTATAATACTTTCTTACATTTTTTAAATACCTATCAAAAGCTCCGTTTTTCATATAATAATAAAATGTTGATTGGTCTAAAAATGAAGAATTGATATTTCTGCTTCTTTTTACACTCTCAAGTAATGATACAAGCTTCTTGTCAGCTAATATCCACCCTATTCTAAGCCCTGGAAACAAAATTTTTGATAAACTTCCAATATATATCACACCATTTCCATTACCATTTAATGCAGCTATAGGGTCTATTGGCGAACTTGAATAAAGAAGTTCTTCATTAAACCCATCTTCAATGATTGGAATTAAATTTTCCTTCAATATATTAAATATCTCTTTTCTTCTATCCATCTTAGTAACAATTCCTGTCGGATTATTATATGAAGGTATTAAATAAGCAAAATCAATTTTATGCTTTTTCGTAGTTTCCATTAATTTTTGAGTATCCATTCCATCTTTGCTTAAGGGTACTTGAATTATTTTTAGTCCATATGCTTTCATTATTTTTAATGCTGTATTATGAGTTGGTTCTTCACATAATATGGTATCACCCTTTTTAGTAAGTGATGCTAATATAATATCAAACGCTTCAGTAAATCCGTTAGTTATTAGTATATCCTTATCCCTAATATCTACTCCTTTTGTTTCCATATATTTAAGTAAATATTCAATTAATGGTTTATATCCTTTAGCATAACCATAATTAAGCAAATTATTCGCCTCAAAGGACCATGCATCAAGCATAGCTCTTTTAAATTCATCCTTATTAAATAAAGAATCTTCTGGTGCTATTGATTTAAAGGAAATTATTCCTTTAACATATGGCTTATCCTTTTTAATTATATCTAAATCATTTAATACTCTACTATATTCACTCATCCTATCGATATAATTTATGCTAAACCCATCATAACTTACATCCTGCTGAATATTTACAAAAGTCCCCTTGCCTCTTTTAGTTACAATTATACCCTTGCTTTCAAGATTTTCATAAGCAGCTATTACCGAATTTCTACTTATATTAAGAAATTTACTGACCTCTCTAGTTGATGGTAATTTACTATCCTTTTTTAACTCACCATTATTGATGGAATTTATTATATGATTTTCTATTTGAACATAAATTGCATCTTTTTTATCTATCTTTAATGTAGAAAAAATCATTTATACCACCTCAAATTTAATTTTACTATATATTTATATTTCCCTCAATCTCACAAATAAACATAAACTAAACTATACTATAATTATAACAAATGTAATGAGGTGAGAATATGAATCCTTTATTTGCTTTACTAATGAATATTTTCTTTCAAATGAATGGAATAAACCTTCCATTTATGAATATGCCAAACAATAATATGAATCAAAATCCATTAATGAATTTATTCCAAAATATGAATCCTAATAATAATTTTAATAGTAATAATCTAAATGACCTTATAAATATGTTTATGAAAAATAATCATTAATACAAAATGGTCAAGAAAGAACTATTATCTTTCTTGACCATCTATTAATTATCTAAATAATTGTTTTTGTTTATTAATAAATATATACATTAAAATTAGTAATAATATATCTAAAACTATTGTCCACTTAAATACGATTCCGACAAATACTAATGCTATATTAAACAATTCAAAAACAAAATATATGTATACACCTTTTTTCTTTTTGCATAATATTAACACACATGAAATAATAACTCCTAATGATAATATAATATTTAAAATACTATATCCCATAGATAAAATTAAACTCTTATCATCTAATAAGAAAATTATTTCAAATGCAGGAACTAATTGCAGTACTGAGAATAAAATACTAAAAAATGCATATATAAAACGTAAAATAATTACTGCTAAAAGTCCTGTTTTTACCTTATTCATACATTTTCTCCTTTTTAGTTTATAAATTCTGTTTTCCACTTAAAATAACCGCTTTCTTCATCCTTTTCATATCTAAAATATGCAGAGTAAACTGTACCCTTTTTACTTTTTATATTTCTAAACCCTACTTTTCCATTTTTTAAAAGAAGCTCTACCATTTCTTTTGAAACACTTTTTCCTATAGCCTTTATAAACTTATCATCCTTCCAAATGGTATATTTACATCCATTTTTCCAATTTATACATCCAAAATTTTTCTCATTCTCTACGACATCATTGCCACAGATAGGACATTTGCCAAGGCTTACACTTCCTTTTGGTAATTCAACCTTAATTGCCTTAAAGATATTATCATCATTTTTTATATCATTTACAGCTTTTTTAGTAAAATCATATATGATATCCATAAAATCCTGCTTTTTAAATTTTCCTTTTTCAATATCTAATAATGTTTTTTCAAGTCTTCCTGTATAATCTAAATTAAACAACTCTTTAACTGGAAATGTTTCTACTAATTTTTTACCAAGCTCAGTTATTGTAAGACTCTTTCCCTTAGTTTTTAAATATCCAATGTCCTTTAATCTTTTTATAGTTTCAGCTCTTGTAGCTGGAGTACCTATACTAAATCCACTAAGTATTGAAGCCATCATTTCTTCTGATGCTTCTTCATCATCCTTATAATTTTTACCACAGGTCTCCATTACTCTTAATAAAGTCTTTTCCGTATGCAACTTAGGTGGTTTTTTAGTTACTGCATTTACCTTTGAGTTAACCACATCAACTATGTCATTCTTATTTACTAGTGGCAAAATAGTATCTTTTGTTTCTATCTTCTCAACTATTCTCCACCCTTCAACAAGCTGAACCTTTCCCTTAGCAATAAATACTCCTTTTAGTTCACTATCAAGCACTTTTAAATTAAGCTTTGTTTCCTCATACTCAGCAATAGGCATAAACTGCATTACAAATCTATTTAATATAGCATTGTATACAATACTCTCTTCTTTAGTAAGATTAGATGGCTTTATATATGTTGGGATAATCGCACTATGACTCTCCACCTTTGAATTGTCAAATATTCTTTTATTATCAACAAACTTTATCTGATTCTCATATGGAAGTCCTTTCTTTATAACATTTAATACATTTCTTGTTTTTTCCTTTAAACTTTCATCTAAAGCTATACTTCCCGTTCTTGGATATGTTGTAAACTTCTTTTCATATAAAGATTGTGCAACCTTTAATACCTTATCAGAAGTCCATCCTTTGTACTTACTTGTTATATACCCTTGCAAACTTGATAAATTAAATAATACAGGTGGATATTCTTTCTTTTTTTCTACCTGTTTATCAATTATTTCTGCTTGTTTTTCTTTAAGCTTATCTTTTATCTTGTCAGCCTCTTCTTTTTTATCAAACTTTTCATTTTCATCAACATAATAAGTTGCTTCAAATTCTTCATTATTTTTTGTTTTAAACTGTCCAATCACCTTATAGTAAGTTGATGCTTCAAAATTTTGTATTTCTTTGTCCCTATCATATATAATCTTTAAAGTAGGAAGAAGCACTCTCCCTATATTTATAATTTTATTATTTTCAAAGTTATATTTTAAGGTTGTTACAGATGTTAGATTGATTCCAATTATCCAATCCGCCCACTGTCTACTTATTCCTGCATCTTGAAGTGTCTGCATATCAGCATTCATTTTAAGATTATTCATTCCCTTTTTTACTTCGGCTGGTGTCCACTCATTAAGAAGCAATCTATATATTTTTTTATTGGTATTAATATACATAAAGATTTCAAGTGATATTAATTCACCCTCTCTATCTTGGTCTGTAGCAGATATTACTCCATCTACTTCATCCCTTGAAATCAACTCCTGTATAATATTAATTTGTTTTTGAGCACCTTTATCAACTACAGATTTATTAACATTATCACATTTTATCTTGTACTTAAACTCCTGTGGAAAAAATGGAAATTTTTCCATTTTCCATCCTTTCATACTTTCATCATAATCCTTAGCATCATAAAGTTGGAATAAATGTCCAAAAGCCCAAGTAATAATATAATCCTTACCTTCAAAATATCCGTCTTTTCTTGTTTTTATATCCAATGCATCTGCTATATTCTTTGCCACAGATGGCTTTTCAGCAATAATTACCTTACTCATTTTTTATTTATCTCCTAACCCAACATCTCATTAAACATCCATATAATAAAGTTTAAAAAAGCAGCAAAAATTAACCATACTGTATATGGAATTAATAAAAATGCAGCTATTTTATCTTGTTTAAAAAATAAAACTATCGTACTTATTACTACACTAATTAGTATTATTAATTCGCCAAAAGCTATTCCATATAATCTAAATGAGAAAAATATAAATACCCATAAATAATTAAGTATAAGCTGCACTATATACACAAATAACGAATTGCCTATATTTTCCCCACTCTCTCTTATCATATATATCCTATATGATGCATATCCCATAGTTAAATATAATATGGACCATACAATTACAAACACAATACTTGGAATTTTTATTGGTGTATTAAGATTATTATATAAACTAGTGTAATTTCTAACAATAGCAGAAACTATACTAGCTAATATTATAGGCAAAAAAGTTAATATAATAAAGGCTCTTATATTTTGTTTACCATTAACATTTAATAATTTCAAAAGTACTCCACCTAAAAATAATTATAATTATTTTTATTCTTAATATATAAAATTATATGCCTTATAATAAAAATTAATTTTATCTATGTAACTCTTTGTTTCCTCAAAAGGTATATACTTGAGTTTAATACCATCTTCTGTATACTTTCTATTATGAATCCAATCATTAACATTCCCTCTTCCAGCATTATAGGCTGCAAGGGCTGTTTCTATATCCTTAAACTCTTCTAATAAATCCTTAATATAATAACATCCCATTCTTATGTTATACTCTTCATCATATAGTTTATCTCTAGAAAAATCATTGAATCCCATTTCTTCGGAAAGCCACTTTCCAGTATCTTCAGTTATTTGCATAAGCCCTATAGCATTTTTTTTTGATGTTGCCTTAGAATCAAATTGACTTTCTGCTTTTATAACAGAATAAATTAATTTTTCGTCTAAATTATATTGTCTTGCATATTTTGTCACATATACTTCATACTTTATTGGAAATATATATGACTTAACTAAAACATATGCTATTCCTAAAACTATGAAAATTACCAATAGAAAAACTATTATTTTTTTCATTATTTCTCCTCTCATAATTGCTCAATAAATTCTATCATTTCAACTACTTGCTTCTTTGTATCTTCTAATTTACCATTATTATTAATTAATATATTAGCATACTTCTTCTTTTCTTCAAGTGACATTTGTGCATTTATCCTACTTACAGCATTAGTACGAGATATATTATCTCTAGATAGAATTCTCTGTATTTGAGTATTGGTATCAGCACAAACCAATATAACATAATCCATCTTTTGATGTATTCCATTCTCAATTAATGTTGGAGCATCTAAAAAAACTACTTTTTCTCCATTTTGCTCATATCTATCAAATGCCTCATCAATTTCCTTATTTATATATGGCATTATTAATTCCTCGTACTTTTTTCTTTCCTTAGGAAATCTAAAGATATGATTTCCAAATTCTTTTCTTCTAAACTCGCCTCTCCAATCAAAAAATCCATCACCAAATTCATTCTTAACATTCTCTAATATATGAGGATATAATTTTAAGACCTCCCTTGCAATTAGGTCTGCATCTATAACCTTAAATTTTGATGCAAGTAGCATATTAGTAACTGTACTCTTTCCTGTTCCAATACCACCTGTCAATCCTATTTTTATCACATATTCCACCGTTACTGAAAACTTATAAAAGTTTATAAAAAATATATAAAACTTTAGGTTTCATTCCTTTTTCAACGTATCTGCTTTGATAATAGAAAATCTATT